>JBFFLM010000202.1:0-3333 GCA_041554835.1 Methanogenium sp. | reverse complement strand
GATCAGCTCTTTTTGCCCGCCTGCAAAGGTGGCCACGCCCATGACCCGTTCGGTCTGTGCCCTGATACCGCCGTACACGCCCCGCATCAGGATGAATGATTCGCCCCTGTACGGGTAGTACCAGTCCATCGTATGGACGCCCGCCTTATCCTCCACGGTGATCGCAACCATCGCGACCTCGTCGATGCGGGACCCGCCGGTGACGACCGCCTCGTACCCGTCGAAGGTCGGGGAGACCATGAGCACGATGGAGCCGGTGAACGCGGGCATCTCCTCAGCAAAAACAGGGGTCGCCGCGACGTCTTCTCCCGGCACCGCCGCGTCTGCGGAGGCGGCAGGGGTCCCGGAAACCGCGGCGACGTCGGCCGCGGGACTGCCCGCATCATCGGCGAAGGTTCCGCCTCCCATGACGAGGGCCGCCGCGATGATCACGATGACGAGGGCGGCCGCAGCCACCCCGGCAATGACGGGCAGCTGTGGCAGGGTGAACGGGCGTTTCGGGTCCTTTTCGCCCGCATTTCCAGGAGGATTGGGAGGAGTGGGCTCCTCCGCCATGAGGTCCTCCATCGGGTCATAGGGCATCGGCACCCTGCGGCGGGGGCCGGACCTGCTCCCCTCCCGGATACGGATCAGCCCGTCGTCTCCCGCGGCGGTTTCGCCGGAGTCCCCGCCGTCCTCCATGACCGGCACGGGCTCCCCGGGGGCAACGGCCGCATCGTCTTCCTGTTCCGCCCCGAACAGACCGCCATCCTCATTCCTGCGGTCTTCCTCGTTCTCCTCCTCATCCCCGTCCCCGACCGTCGCAGGGCGCTCCGCGAAAGACCCCCCGTTTGCCGGTTCACCGTCGGCGGGGGCAGGGATGGCGGCATACCCGTCTCCCTGCGTCCCGTCGTCGTCTGCACAGAGATCGTCCCAAAGGTCCCCGGCCGCCCCTTCCGGCCCGGCCCGGGAAAATGCCTTTCTGCCTTCGCTCTCCACGGAGACCGGCACCGTATCCTCTGCGGACGGGGCGGCGAAGGCGTCACCGTCTTCCCACGGACCGGCCTCTGCCGTCACCGGGGCTGTTTCCCCGTGCCGGCCATCGTCTTCGTCCTCCGCCCCGCCGGTGGCGAGAGGCGGGTCCCCGTTCAGGACGGTCCGGCAGGCATCCTGTACCGCCTCCCCGCCACCGTAATGAATGATGTCCGCGCCGCACTCGGCGCAGAAGAACGAGCCGTCCGGCACCTCCGTTTTGCAATTCGGGCACAACATACAATCAGCTCCCATGGTATTCTTGCCGTACATCTACATAGCTTCCCGCATTCCTCCCCGGCCGCCGGGCACCGGATGCCCCGTTACGGGCGCAGAGGAGGGCTGCACCCCATTGCCGCCATACACGGAGGAATAATTAAATTTGCGGACCCCCCATCTCTTCCTGAGAACAACGCATGGCTGTACGCATCCTCTTCGGTATCATCCTGACCTGCACGCTCAACCTCGGGCTTCTCCTCTACGGCATACAGGAGCCGGGGGCATTCGGCTACCTCTATCCCCTGGCAACCGCGTTTCTGGGAACCCTCATCGGCAGTTCGGAGATGACCAACTATTACCACCGGATGATCTCCTGGGGCCGGTTTCGCCGGTTCGGCAAGGCGGGCATCGTCATTGGCCTTGCCGTGGCACTCCTCTCCACGGTGATCGCCCTCGGGCTCTTCTCCCTGCAGGACGTCCATTATATGGAGGGCACGAGCCCGGTCATCGTCATCGGCGAGATCTTCCTCTTCTACCTGATCCCCTCGGTGATCGGCGGGGCGATTGCCGCTGAACTGATGGGGGAGATAAAAGGCTACGTGCTGGACCACCAGATGTAGGCGAACGCCTGAAAAAAGCAGGTGTCAAAGAGGGTCGGGCATGAGACCCGCCCTCGTCCCGGCATGGATGCCGGCGATTGCAGCAGAAAAAACCTTTTTTTCCTTATGAGAGTGTCGAACGAAGAGGGAACCGTTCGAACCCCTCCGCAACGGTCAGCCCGAGATCGGTCCCTATCCAGAGCCGTCCGTCCTCATCCTCGGCGACGGCCTTCACCTCGTCTCCCGCAAGGCCGGTATCCCGGTCCAGGTACTGCCATGTGCCGTCCGGGAAGAGCACGGCGACCCCGTCATACTCGGAGGCGATCCACATCCGCCCTGCGGCGTCCTCGAAGACCGTCCGGGTGGCGCCCCCGGCAAGGCCGTCGGTCGTCGTGTAGGTCTCCCGCACCGCAAGGCCGTCAAAGACGGCCGCCCCGCCGCGGCTGGCAAACCCGGTCGCCGCCCAGACCGCCCCCGACGCATCCTCGGCGAGGCTCCTGACGACCGGATGGGGAAGGCTGCCGGGAGCAACCCGTTCCCATACACCCTCGCGGCGGACCACAATGCCGCCCGCCGTCGGGCTGGCAAACCCGGCCCAGGTCCAGCCCCGGGAATCGGTCATGAGCGCCTCGCAGTCCCGCAGCCCGACGGTGTCGCCGTCGACCTCGCGGACCCATCCGTCGCCCCCATAGCGCCAGATGCCGTCCGGGGTGCCCGCATAGATGGTCCCGTCGGCGGCGGCGGTGCCGGCGAGCGAACGCGTAAACGGCGGGGTGCCGGGCGCCGTATCCCATCGTCCGTCCGCATAGCGGGCAATCCCGCCGTCATGGGCGACCCAGATCTCCCCGGCGCTCCCGGCGGCGATGCTGCGCACATGCCCGAAGGCCGGTGCCCCCGCCGGGACAGGGAGCGGCGCTGCGGTCGTCCGGTCAAAGAGGAGGAGGCCGTCCTTTCCCCCCGTCCAGACGGCGTCCGCCGCGATATGAATCGCGGAGACCTCGTAGGGGGGGCGCTGTATCGCAATCCCCGCCGGGAGCGTCTCCTCCTGGACGAGGAGGGGAAGGACGATGATAAGGGCGATGACGATGCCGACGGCGGCAAGGGCCGCCACCGCCTGGAGCAGGGCACGCCCCCTCCCGGCGGCGGGTTCCGGCGATGATCCGGTCATGGCACCGGGCCCTCCTCACCCTCCGCAGGGCCGGGCAGGGGGCTAAGACGCCCGCCGTCCATCACCCGGACGGGGGCGCCGACCAGCCGCGCCTCGGCACCATCGTGGGTGACGTAGACTACCTGGCTGCCGTCACGCCGGGCGTACTCCATGACAAGCGCGATCATCGCATCCCGCATATCTGCCGGCAGGTTCTGGACCGGTTCGTCGAGGAGGAGGACGGGGCGGGCGGCGGCGAGCGCCCGGCAGAGGGAGACCCGGCGGGCCTCGCCGCCGGAGAGCTCCCCCGGACGCCGGGCGGCAAGACCGGCAAGACCGGCACGTTCCAGAAGCCGG
>JBFFLM010000201.1:0-3359 GCA_041554835.1 Methanogenium sp. | reverse complement strand
TCGATCTCCCCGACGATGGTGCCCGGCTCCCCCTCGCACTGCTTTTTGCAGAGGACGTCATGGAGCGTTGGGTCGACCTTCTTTCCCATGCAAACGATTGGTTCGAGCCCGTACGCCCCGAGGATCTTTTGCATCTTCCGGTAGACCATGCCGACCCCTTCCCGGTTCTCCTCCTCGCCGAGCGACGGGAGCGCCTGCTCAAAATCGTCAAGGATGACCAGAAGGTCTTTGATCAGGGCCTCGTTTGCACGGGTTGCCATCGAACCCTTCTCTTTTTCCGACCATTTACGAAAATTGTCGAACTCGGCCTGGAGATATTTCAGCTGTTCGAGGCGCTCGTCGGCGAGATGCGTCATCTCTTCGAGTTCCCGTTTCAGCTGCTCAATCTCTCCGGTCTGCCTGGCCCCCGCGGGGTCGTCGGGTTCTGCCGCCATTAAGAAGTGCTTACCTCTTCTGGTGGTATTTAAGGTTTGTTGTGGGTGGCGAATGCACAAGAGAGCGGGTGGGGATGTAGCTCGGCATGCATGGCTCTCGTGCGGAGCAGACGTCGCCGGGATGGATTGATTGTTCTCATGTCCTCTCCCGGCCTGAAGATGGCCGGTGTCTTCATCTTCCCCTGCCTCCCTCTCGGAACCACCTTACATAACTGCGGAAAAATCCGAAATCATCGCCATACATATATAAAATCCAAAATGACTAGTCTGCATGAAAAAACAGGCATTCCTTGTCGGGGCTGCAGCATGCCTCATCCTGGCCTGCACCTTTTTGGCAGGGTGCACCGCACCGGAGGATGGTCCGGTCGGACCTCCGGTCACCACGCCGGTCGTCACCCCGGTGGCCACGGAAAGCGTGGAGGATGTAGTCGGGGCAAACAACCTCTTTGCATATGATCTGTATCATGCGCTCATCAGTGACGAAGAGTATGCGGATCAAAACATCTTCTTCTCCCCCTACAGTATCTCGACCGCTCTTGCGCTGACATACGAAGGTGCAGAGGGGAAGACCGCGGATGAAATACAGTCGGTCTTTCATTTCCCCGTGGATGATACCGTCCGGCAGGACGGCTACGCAGGCCTCATTGCAGGGCTGAACCGTCCCGATGCCGCATACACCCTCAGCACCGCAAATGCACTCTGGGCGGAAGAGACCTATCCGTTCCTCCCGGAGTATATCGAAACCGCTGAACGCTCCTACGCAGCAGAGGTCAGAAATCTGGACTTTGTCTCTGCACCCGAGGAGTCGCGGCAGACGATCAACCGGTGGGTGGAGGATCAGACCAATGACCGGATACAGGATCTCATTCCTGCGGGAGTCATCAACCCGCTCACCCGCCTCGTGATCACCAACGCGGTCTACTTCAAGGGGACGTGGGTGCTCCAGTTTGATGAGAATGAAACCCACCCGGCTCCGTTCCGTACGGAACAGGGGGCGTCCGTCACCGTGGATATGATGCAGAGGACCGATGAGGACGCCCTCTATTCATACACCGAGACCGACGACCTGCAGATCCTCGGTATGCCGTATGAACATGAAAGCGGGAAGGCCCTCTCCATGCTTGTTCTCCTCCCGAAAGGTGACGACATCTCGGTGGCGCAGGCCGCCCTTGGCACCGAAGAGCTCGGGGATGCGATTGCATCGATGGAAACAGAGCGGGTGAAGGTCTTCTTCCCGAAGTTCACTCTCGAGACCACCTATTTCCTGCCGGAAACCCTTGCCGCAATGGGGATGCCGACCGCGTTTGGTTTTGACGCTGATCTCTCCGGCATGGACGGCACCACGATGCTCTACATCAGCGATGTCATCCACAAGGCCTTTGTGGACGTGGGCGAGGAAGGGACCGAGGCTGCCGCCGCCACCGCTGTTGTCGTGCAATTAAAGGCAGTGGTGGAGGAAGAACCGGTCACCGTCTTTAGGGCGGACCATCCGTTTATCTTCCTGATAACAGACGACGAAACCGGCACTATCCTCTTCATGGGGCGGATGTCGGACCCGACGGCCTGATTCCAGTGGCGAGCAGAAACGCATAGAGCAGTGAGAGGTGCCGCAGCAGACGCAGGCCTCCTTCATCTGCTCCCATTTTTTGTACTGCACCTCATCTTCCCCTCTCTTCCTTCTCAATCGTCCTTACCGTCTTCTCAATATTTTGGGATGAGGCCGTTTACCCGGTCACAACGACCTCGAACCACCCCTCCCCGTAGAACGACCCTTCCCACTCGTCCTGGAACCGGAAGATGTACTTCCCCGGCGGGGTGGCGGGCGTCGTCTGCACAAGGACTTCCGCGTAGTAGGTCTCATGCGGGTAGGTCATGAAGGAGGGCGGCTCGACGGTCAGCCCCATCCCTTCGGGCATCGGCAGGACCGGCGAAGCCGTCACGCGCTGCTCGACCCGTGATATGATGCGCATCCGCACCTCCCCGTAGCCCTTCTCCCGTGATTCCGCGACGATCTCCCCTGTGGTTGCCGTTCCCGCCGTCACCGTGATGGTGTCGGGCCAGTAGATCTCCGCCGTGCTGTACTTGCCCGTCCCCGGTTTCATCTCGGTCGACATCGTGGGCTCCGGGAAGACGGGCGGAGAAAAGGGAGCGACCAAGGAGGCGAGGCGGGCGAGCTCCTCCGGGGGAACGTTCCCGAGGAGCCAGTAGGATGCACCCCCGGCGGTCCATGCGATCTCGTTTTGCCCGATACCCTCCACCAGCGTCGCGGGCACGCCGTTCACCGTGATCGTCTTTGGGTCGGGCATCGAGATGGCATAGGGCCAGGGCGGGTCGCCTGCACAGGTCTGGACGAGCCGGATCCGGTCGGTCCGGTTGACATAGACGACCTCCCGGCGGGGGCAGGGGTCGCCGAATATGAATACATGGGAGAAGCCGTAGCCGTCGGGGACCTCGGCGAGGGCGGCGAGCGGGCAGTCCGGGCCGGCGGCGGCCTGCGCCTCCTCGAGCGAGAGGAATTCCATGGGCGGCCCGGTCTTCATGCAGGGGAAGGGCTCCTTGACATACTGCCAGTGGCCGGCGACGACCGTCCCCTCGTCCACATCGACGAAGACACGGTAGCGCGATGTGATGTTTTCGGGCCGAAGCGTCACCACGAGACAGGTGCCGGAGACGGGTCCCTCCGGCCCTGTCGTTTCCAGCCTCCCCTCGCCCACGCCGACGATCTCGGACTTGCCGGTAGCGATGCCGACCTTCTCGCGCACTACGGGGTCGGCAAGGGCGATCGCGATGGCCCGGTCCGTCTCATTCAACGCTGGTTCCCCCGTCTCCGGCGATCCGTCCAGACACCCGGCGGCAAGGATCACCGCGAGGCACACGATGGCGAGTGACGCCAGCCCGATTCTCCTGCTCCTTCGCGTCATAGGG
>JBFFLM010000200.1:0-3417 GCA_041554835.1 Methanogenium sp. | reverse complement strand
GGTACGCGTCATCCTCAGTCATGGCACTTCAGGGAGAAATAGGACCCCCCAATAGATAAATGAAGAGGAGGGGCGTTCCGACAACCTATATCCGCCCACGACACCCACATTCCCTGATATATGACCGACGATGCGTGGGACGAGAACTACCGGCAGCGGGGCCGCCTCTGGGTCGGCGGGGTGACGCACATCCCGTCCCTTCCGGCGACCGGCCGCATCCTCGAGCTCGGCTGCGGCAACGCAAAGACCATCGCCGCCGTCGGGGTGGACCAGCGCCGCATCACCGGCATCGACATCTCCCGCCATGCCCTCGCCCTTGCGCGGGCAGCTGCACCGGCGGCGGAGTTCTGCAAGGCCGACGCCCGCCGCCTCCCCTTCCGGGACAGGACCTTTTCCGCCGTCATTGCCTTCCATATCACCAGCCATCTCCCCGCCGACGGGAGGACCGCCCTCGCAGGTGAGGTGCTCCGCGTCCTTGCCCGCGGCGGCATCCTCTGCATCCGCGAGTTTTCCACAAGGGACTTCCGTTGCGGCAAGGGGAGCGCAACAGAGCCGATGACCTTCCGGCGGGGAACCGGCATCAGCACTCACTACTTCACCGCGGACGAACTCGAAGATCTCTTCTCTCCCGCCCGCCTTATCTCCCACACCCCCCGGCGGTGGACGATGCGCATCCGTGGCCGCGACTACCACAGGGAAGTCATCGACGCCATCTTTTCTGCGAATAATGAGTGAGGACAGGAAATCTTCCCGGGCCACTGTCAGGAGCATATTTTACACTCGTTCCCGGCCGCCATCCGCTTCCCTCACCGGGTTTTCACGTGTCTTTCGTCTCTTTGCGCTCGTCTCTCTCCTTTCTGAGCCGGAGATATTCCTCATGCTCCATCAGGGAGCGGCCCCGTTCCCTCAGGATGTAGCGGAAGAGGATCAGCCCGAAGGCATTGGCAAACGCCATGGGGAGATACATCGCCCAGACGGCCTCCGCCATCGCTGCAGGGGTCGGCGAGGAGAAGAGCGGGATGAGGATGAAGACATGCACGGCCTCCACCAGAAAGGCCAGAACGACCATACCAAGATAGCCGATCTTCCTCTCCGCTACACGAGCATAGAGCCCGGCGACAACACCAGCGGCGACCGGTGCAAGGGAGGAGGCAACCATGGTCCATCCCCCATCGCCGTACCGGTAGACCCCGCCGATGACCCCGGCAAGCCCGCCCACCACGGGACCTGCAAGGACGCCCGCGATCATCGGACCGAGCTCGGCAAAGCTGACCAGAAGCCCGTCATACGGGAGGCCCCGCATCGTCCCGTAGACGGAAAGGCCCCCGAAGATGAGAATGACCCACCCAGTATCCTCGAGGGTCGTCTCCCCCGTGATCAGGCGCTCGAAGAGATCTGTCCGGGAGACGGCATAGAGGACGAGGGCGACGACCGCGATACGTTCGGCAAGCGGGATGCCCAGGTCAAGGATTGCCCGTTCGCTCATCGCGGCGATATAGAGAAAGAGCACGCTGCCTGTTCCCATCACCAGCAGCCAGAGCGACGAGCCGCGGGCATATGCCGGTAGGCGGCGGTCGATGTAGATCACCATGAACCCCAGAAACCCGAACATCACCGCCCCGACGGCCGAGACGAGGCTGATGAGGTCCGGGGCGTCATGAATCAGGATGCCCACCGTGATGAGCGCTGCAAAGCCCCCAAGGACACCGTGATAGACGGTCCGCGGGTCGCGGGAAGTCCTGCCGGTGGAGGTCAGGACCGAGGAGATGGCACGGGCACGCCCGTCCATCCCCGAGATGACCGCTCCGACGAGGACGAGGAACGAGGTGATGACAAAAAAGCCCGCACCGCCAGGAATACGGTCAAGCACGCGGTGGATGGCGTCGGCAATCGCCTGCCCGAACGGCAAAGCCCCCACCGCCTCGACCACGAAGGCGACATGGCCGATGGAGAGAAAGATGAACGAGACGACAGTGATGATGAGAAATGCTAGTACGAGGTCGAGGTTGATGCTCTTCATGTGCCGGTGAAAATAGGTCTCCCCATGGCGGTCGCCTATCTTCTCATGGAGCCAGACCGAGTAAAGGAGAAGATTGAGCCCTGAGCCTATCGCCCCCAAAAGCGCCATCGTCTCCAGGAGGCCCTTCTCGGGGATGGTAGGGATGAGACCCGCAAGGATTGCCGACCCGGGAAACGATAGGTTGACGGTCGCATACCCGAGGCCGAGAAAGAGCATAACCGCGATGCCAATTACGATATGTTCGAGCCGCTCGTAGGACTCCTTCCAGAGAACGATGAGGGCAAGGGCGAGGATCGCAAATGCCGTCAGGGTCATCGGAACGCCGGGGACTAGGTAGTTGACCATATAGCCGGCAATCAGCGCAATGGCCCCGAACCCAAGCATCTCGAAGAAATAGAGGACAGAGATGAACCAGACTTCCCAGTCCCGCGGTCCAGGGATCTGCCGCAGGCCGCTGAAGATATGCTCCCCCCGTGCGACCGTGTAGCGGGCGATGCCCTGGACAAAGGCGAACTTGAAGACGAGGGCGAGGAGAATAACCCAAAGCAGGGCGTACCCGAACTCGGCCCCGGCACGCATCACCTCGGTGATGCCCGACTCACCCGACGCCTCGACGGCAAGGATGAGCCCTGGCCCGAGGAAGAAGAGGCGCTCGGCACACCGCGGCGGCAGGCGTGCGATGATACGGTCGTGGATACGTCCCATGGATAGTCTCCGTATGCTCCCGAAGGATACTTCCCTGAGAATTTTCCCGCATAAAACAAAGCCCTTTGTTCTTGAAGCGACTATGGACGCAAAAAATGGAATCCGAGGGGAAAAATATCCCTTAAAATCCCTTCGAACTTGACCCGGGCTCGGGTTGGGGGAAGGTGATGGCGATACGAAGATTTCCGTTCTGACTGACCTCGACGTCCCCGTCGATCTGCATCGTAAGGCTGGAGACCAGCTGCATCCCAAGCGTGGAGCTGGTCTCCAGGTCAAGGGCCTCCTCCGGCATCTCGCCGTCGTTTGTGACCTCGAGACGGAGGTAGCCGGACCGGTTGACGACACGGTGGAGGCTGACCTCCACCTCCCCGCGTTTCCCCGGCGCATAGGCGTATTTGAGGGCATTGGTGATCAGTTCATTGATGATGATCCCGCAGGGGATGCAGGTGTCGATATCGAGCGTGATGTCCGGATCACAGCGGGTGAGAATCTCCACTCCATGCAGCTCGTCCGGGCGCTGTGAGGAGAGGTTCGCCGTCAGCCGCGGGATATAGTCTGCCATCCTCACCTCCGCAAGGTTGTCCGAACGGTAGAGGTGCTCGTGGATCATCGCCATCGAGAAGATACGGTTGCGGCAATTCTCCAGGATCTCTTTGGTCTCCTCGTCATCTGTCCGGTAGTAATGCATCTTC
>JBFFLM010000199.1:0-3434 GCA_041554835.1 Methanogenium sp. | reverse complement strand
GAACCTTCCATTATCTGCAGCATTTATTTCTCCTCCAGTTTCATCGTGATCGCGTCCGTGGGACATTCCTCGGCACAGAGGCCGCATCCCTTGCAGTAGCCGAGGTCAACGACGATTTTACCGTCGACCTCTTCCATTGCCGTTTCCGGGCAGATGAGGACGCAGTTGCCGCAGAGCGTGCACGTATCGTGGTCGATCGTCGGCAGGAAGACCCGCCATGAACCGGTTTTATTGTCGCACGCCTTTCCGGGGGGAGCGCAGCATCCGATACGAAGTGCCATATCAGGCACCTCCTTTGACCATTTCGTAGGCTCTCCTTGCGGCGGCAATATTCTTCTCCGCAAGCGACCCGCTGAAGCGCTCCCTGAGCGCCTCTTCGAGGGCAGAAAGTTCGATCTCGCCGGTTGCGGCTGCAAAGGCTCCCATGAGGGTGGTGTTCGTGATTGGCAGGCCCAAGACCTCCAGCGCAACCGACGTCGCGTCGATGGCAATCAGTTTCACACCGGGAGGAACGCCGGGGACGGTATCCTTTTCCGTATTGACAAGGGCAATGCCGCCCTCTTTCATACCGCTGAAGACATTCACGTCGGCGATAAGCGAACTGTCCTGGACCACTATGTAGTCCGGCTCGTAGATCTGACTCCTGAGCCGGATCTTTTCGTCACTGAAGCGGACAAATGCCTGCACCGGTGCTCCCCTTCGTTCAACACCAAATGCGGGAAATGCCTGCGAAAATACGCCGCTTTTGAAAGCGGCGGTCGCAATAAGTTCTGCTGCTGTAACAGAACCCTGTCCGCCTCTTCCGTGGATTCGTAGTTCTCTCAATAAAATCCCCAAGTAATCTTACATGATTAATAGATATAAATCTACAGATCAACCGCGAGGCCGAGAATGGTACGGGTTCCGGCGAATACGTCGCGGGCAATCCGGGATAGCCCCCGTGCTGCCGCCCATTCGTCAAATACCGAAACAGAGTCCCCTAAAATTGCCCGTACGTCACCAGCGACGACCGGTGCCTGTGACCCTGCGAGGGCGATGGGGGCGCCCGGTGCAAGGATGCGAAGTGCCGCAATCTCCATCGCCGTCCAGAGGGCAAGGGCGGATGCCTGCTGGTTTTCGGGGAGCGTATGGCGGACGCCTGCGTGGAGGAAAGCCTCATTTGCGGTCTCCTCGCCGCGGTCGATGCGGCGGATGGCATCGACGTCCAGAGCCCCGTGGGTGGTGCCCGGCGCAAAGACGCAGGCATCGAAGGCCCCGACGACGGCCCCGCCTTTCACGAGGAGGGAGACGGTGTTGGAACTGACATCCGCGACGACGAAGGTGTCGCCCAGCGACTGCTGCACCTCATAGGCGATGCCAAGTTTCTCCGGGCTGGTCTGGTGGGAATAGGCCTTGAAGCGCGGGTCGGTCGGGGACCCGCGGTGGATGCCGGGGATGACGACGGCGGGGATGCCGCTCTCCTTTACCATATCATAGACCCGTGTGCCGCCGCCGATGTGTTCGCCGGCGCCTTCGCGGGTGATGATCCCGCGGTTCCGTACCTTGGTAATACTGGTGATCGCACTGATGGCATCTCCCATTGAGTAGCAGACGGCGATGCCGTCGAATGCGCCGTTCCGGGAGAGTGGGGCAAGGTCATCCATCGTAAAGGCGGTTGCATCCCTGCGCGGGATCTTCATCTCGCCGGATGGTGTCGCAAACCGCATCGCGGTTGTGCCGTGATCAATGCCGAGGTACATACAAAATCTGTACTATGTTTACCGCCACATTACATGAAGGGATTGCACCTGTGCGTCACCTGCGGTGAAAAACCATGCCGGAGAGGGGAATGAGGGGAAAGGAACCGAAAAAATGTATTATCGGCGGGTGTCGTCCCGTTAGCGTGCCGCGGCAAAGCGGCGCCTGGCAGATTCCATCAGGACGATGACGGCGATGCCGACGGCGGTGAAGAGGTAGGCCTGCATGGTAAATCCGCCTGCGGTGCCGATGGTGTCTGCAAGAAGCCGGGTCGACCCGAGCATCAGCCCCGTCAGGCACCCGAGCATCACGCCGTGGTGGTGGCGCAGGAGATATTTGAGCGCCTTCGAGAAGAGGAGGAGGCCTATCATCCCGCCCGCCATGTAGGCGATGATATCGGGCAGCGAGAGGGTCTTCACCGCACCCAGGAGATACTCGTACTGGTTGAGGATGAGGGTGAGATACGCCCCGGATATGCCGGGGAGGATCATCGCACAGAGCGCGACCATGCCGGTGAAAAAGAGGACCGGCAGGGAATGGCCGAGGGAGGCGGGGGAGAGCCCTGCAATCAGGAACCCCCCGGCAAACCCGGCGACGAGAAAGAGCCAGACCTTCGTCGTCCGCTCCTCGACCTCCAGGAGAATGAGTGCCGAGGAGGCGATGATGAGCCCGAAGAAGAACGAGTAGGTGGGAACGGCGTACGACTCCAGGAGGATGAGGATGATATTTGCCATCAGAAGCGCCGCAGCACCGATGCCCGCGCCGAGGGTGATGAGAAACTTCGGGTCGACGGCCGCAACCGCCGTCCGGACGCCGTACCAGTCCCGCTTTGCGAGGGAGACGACTGCCTGCGGCCTGATGTTGCCGATGGCGGTGACCAGCCGTTCGTAGATGCCGGTGATGAGCGCAATCGTTCCGCCGGAGACGCCGGGGATGATGTCGCAGATGCCCATTGCAGCTCCTTTGAGAAAGAGTATCAGGTATTCAAGGGTATTCCGGTCGTCGTTCACGGTACAAGTATGTGAAAAGAGAGTCCTTAATGGTATAGCAGACAAAACCTTGCGACAGGTATGAAAGCGATCGTAACCGGTGGTGCCGGGTTTATCGGGTCACATCTCGTCGATGCGCTCGTTGCGCGGGGCGACGAGGTCGTGGTGATCGACAGTCTTGCGACCGGAACAACAGCCAACATTGACGGGCATCTCGCCTCTGGTGCGGTGACGCTGGTGCAGGCGGACCTCCTGGACGACGGATGGCAGGATGCGTTTGCCGGCTGCCGGCGGGTCTACCATGTCGCCGCCGACCCCGATGTCCGGGCAAGTGCCGGTGCGGCCTATCATATGTACCGCCAGAACGTGGACGCAACCGTCCGTGTCCTCGAGGCGATGCGCGAGCACGATGTTGCGGAGTTCGCCTTCACCTCCACCTCCACCGTGTACGGCGAGGCAGCCGTGATCCCGACACCCGAGGACTACTCCCCCATGGTGCCGATCTCCATCTACGGGGCGACGAAACTCGCGGACGAAGCGATGATCTCTGCCTACGCCGCGACCTACGGGATGACCGCATGGGTGTTCCGGTTTGCAAACATCATCGGTGAACGCAGCAATCACGGCGTTATCTGGGACTTCGTCCACAAACTCCGGGACCGCCCGGACCGCCTCGAGATCCTCGGCGACGGCCAACTGGTGAAGTCG
>JBFFLM010000198.1:0-3434 GCA_041554835.1 Methanogenium sp. | reverse complement strand
TGATGATTGCATCGGCAATCTCGCCGTTTGATTCCCTGAGGGCCGCACGCGCCTCGTCCGGCGAGACCTGTGCCTGTTCGGCAACGAGCATGACGTCCTCATCGGGGATCTCCAGTTCCTTCGGTTCGAACCGCGGTTCGCCCTGGAGCTGGTAGGTGGTGGATCCCTGCATCGTCGTCATGACGACCTCGGCCGGTTCGAAGATATAGTTGCCTTCGCTCGTCTGTACGACGACCCGCTCGACACCCTCGATGTTCTCCATCTTCATGCCGAGCTGCTTCATCATCTGTTTCATCTTTTTTGGGTTCATTCCTGGCATCATGTCAGACTAACCTTCCTGAACGTACCTGTACTGCTACTCCGTAATTAAATGCCATCATCTCACTTCCGCAGAGGACGGCGCTGCCGGTCGCAATCAGGGTATCGTCGGGTAAAACAACGAGAACTTCATCCCCTGCAAGGATGCCGTCGTCGGCGGAGACGACGTGTTTTGCCATCGCGTTTTTGCCCTTTCCGACAAAGGGGCTCACGTCCTCCAGAACGGTGACGCGGTATGCCGGCGGGGGAAGAAACGTCCATAGGCGTTCGGCTCCCTCGATGGAGAGCGTAAGCCTCCCGTCGGATGCCCTGACGGTGGCGAGGCGGGTTCCTTCGGTAAGGATGTACCGGATTCGTTTGGTTGTGGAGTACTGGAACTCCGCGTTGTCCGGAAACAACGCCTCCCCGGCACCGGTGCCGAACTGGTAGTCGGCGATAGTCCGGGCCCGTCTAAGTGAACTGGCCTGCAATGATTCTGTTGACACGATGGGCAAACTCCTTTTCAGCACTCGTGGGAATATATGCTCCCGCAGCTATCTTATGCCCTCCGCCCCCTCCGCCGACCTCTTCCGATGCCTGGGTGAGCGCCGCCTGAAGATCGACGCCCCGGCGTACCATCCGTTCATTGGTGCGCATGGAGATTTTGACCAGGTCGGGATCGTCGTTGAGGTAACTGAGGACCATGATGGGTTTTTCCCAGTCCAGTTTGGAAAGGGCCATCCCGGCACCTATCCCAACGATCGTATCGGGGAACCGGCCGCCGGTGTGGATGTACTGGATATGCGTAAGATCGGTGGTTCCGGTATCGAGGATATACTCCATCATCTCGCGGATGATGGTCCGGTGATGCCGCAGCATACGTTCCCCGTCCCGGAGCATCTGGCCACGGTCGCCGAGGCAGATGGCGCTGCCGATGCGAGGCTCGGCCCACCTCCCGCAGGCGTTGAGCATGGTCGCATATTCGGAGGCATTTCTCAGCGGCGTCCCGAACGTCTCCTCCGGGAAGATGTACTGCTCAGCGAAGAGGCGCGACGGGTTCTCACCGGTTGCAAGCATCTGCTCGGTGAGGGCGTTCATCACGGTGCCCTTCTCCTCGGCCGAATACTCTTCCCATACGCGCCAGGTTCCGTTGGGGTTTCTCTGGCGGATGCCGATTTTATCCAGGAACTCCTCTGCCTTCTTCTCATTATTCGAGATCCCGGGAATGAACGGGTCGTCGCTGTAGGAGAGGCAGACCTTCACCGGACGTGTCGAGATGCCGTAGCAGTTGAGTTCACGCGGCCGGATCTCGACGGTGCCGAATGACGCCCCGTCCTCGGCGATGCTCCGGGCGGGGCCGACGAGGCCGCAGTGTTCCCGAGCCATCATGTCTCCGACATTGCCGATCACGGCAAGCTTGGCGAGCATCCCGAGCGACGGGTTGCCCGCATCCATCTGCCGGGCGACGAGGTAGGCCATGCCGGCGGCGGAGAAGTAGCCGAGCCCGTGCTGCTGAGCATTGGCCTGCGGGTAGGGGGTATCGGTGTTCTGCGGGACGTGGTGGTCGATGATGACGACCTCTTCCACATCGAGTCCCCGCCCTTCGAGGAGGTCCTGCTGGCCGGCGCCGAGGTCGACAAAGACCTTGAGGCTGTCATCCTCCGGGACATACTTCATCGTCATGGGCTCCAGCTGACGGACAAAGACGCTCTGTGCGGGAATATCGTAACTCCTGACCGCCTGCATCATGACTGCTTCACTGGTGATGCCGTCGGCATCAATATGGGATATGACCGTCACTGTTTCGGCGTCACGGATGCGGCCGGCTACCGTGCGAATATCTTCTTCCAGTCCCATAGGCTCTTTCCTGCACAAAAGGTGGGTCCTCCATCCTGATGAAGCCGCGTGCCGTGGTACCTGAATGTTAATGAAGGGGCAGGGAAGAATCAGAATACAGGAGTGTGCAGGCGAGGATGAGGGGTCTTGATGAATTCTGTGAGACGGGCGTCATATCAGCCCGGCGCATGCGTGCGGTCGATGCGAACGCCATGGCGCTGGGGGTGTCGGCTCTCCAGCTGATGGAGAGTGCGGGATACGGGCTGGCACAGGCCGCCCGCTCCTTTGAGCCGGCAAAGATTCTGGTCCTGTGCGGCAGGGGAAATAACGGCGGCGACGGCTGTGTCGCCGCGAGGCATCTGCACCGGGAATGCGAGGTCGCGGTTCTTATAATGGGGGCGCCGGTTTCTGCCGGTGCCGGAGCAGAGGCGGCAAAGCCTGTGGGGCGTGGGTCGATGGCCACCGCCGAGGCGGAGCGCAACCGCTGCGTGCTTGCATCCTGTGGTGTGCCGGTGATTGACACCCCATGTCCGGAGGATCTCCACCAGTGCCGGGAGCTCTTTGAGGGTGCGGACCTCATCATCGATGCGATGCTCGGGACAGGTGCTGCCGGGGTGCTGCGCGAGCCTTATGGCACCGCCGTTACCATGGCGAACCAGAGTCCTGCACCGGTCATCAGTGCGGATGTCCCGACGCAGGGCATCATACCCGACCGAATCTGTGCCTTTCACCGGCCAAAGACCGAGGGGGCAACGGTCATCGACATCGGTATCCCTCTCGAAGCGGAGTGCTGCATCGGCCCGGGCGACCTGGAGCTTGTCCTGCGCAAGGATGCCGGTGCGCACAAGGGCGCCGGGGGCGAGGTGCTGGTCATCGGCGGCGGCCCCTATCAGGGTGCCCCCTATCTCGCCGGGATGGCGGCGCTCCGTGCCGGGGCGGACATCGTCCGTATCGCAACGCCGCATCTGCTTTCCTGCCCGGATGTGATCGTCGAACAGCTCGACGGGGATGTGATAGGGGATGACCACATTTCCCGCCTCACTGGTCTTGCGCAGCAGGCGGATGTGGTCGTCCTCGGGTGTGGTCTGGGGGTCCACAGCCATGCAGTGGTTACGAAAGTGGCTCCTGTCTGCAAAAAAGCGGTATTTGATGCCGACGCCCTCAGGCCGCCGCTTCCTATGGCCGGAGAATCGATCTATACGCCCCACGCGGGGGAGTTTGCCCGGATGTTCGGCACGACTCTTCCGGACGACACCTATGAACGGGCACAGGTGGTCCGTCGCCGGGCGGGCCCCGGGGTC
>JBFFLM010000197.1:0-3462 GCA_041554835.1 Methanogenium sp. | reverse complement strand
TATAGTTCAGTCCGTCGCAGTAGACGGCGGCCGGGTTCAGGAGCGCCCCCGCCCCCGGCAGGAGCAGGGCCGCTCCGACCAGAAGGGCCATGATAAGTCGTGAATGTTTCATAAGGTCACCCCCACGCCACTGACCGCGTAGGCATTGTTCAAAAATTCCTGTCCGATATCGCTGTCATAGGCGATGAACCCGTAGCCGTTGTCTCTCCAGCCGGTTCCCCAGCTGTTCTTGACGAGCCATGAGTTCTGGGTGTCATCCCATCCGACGAGCACCACGCAGTGCCACCAGCTCCCGGAACAGACGGCAAGGGGGCCGTTGCAGGCGAGGTTTCGTTTCACGTCCTGCATGGTTCCCTTCGCGGACTGGTAATTGGCAATCGACCAGGTCTGCGGGATGGTTGTACAGGGCGTGCAGGTCTGTGGCTGCGAGCAGTGGCCGGCGAAGTTGCAGACCATTTTCAAGTGGCCCGGATCGTCGGGTTTCGGGTCGGGTTCCATGTGGACACAGTTCGTTGATGTATACGGGAAGCAGGGTTCGGTGAGCACACCGTCAGTTTTCAGGTGGTCAAGGACCGCGGTAATCGATCCTCCCATACAGGAGCCCACACTGGCAAAGCATGGGGATACATATTCCTGTTCGGCAAGGTTGATGTTCAGGAGAGAATTCTTCTCGATGTTGTACTTCGCCTCCATCGCACCGATCGGTGCATGGGCATAACAGGACCCGCAGACTGCCTGGTCCTTCACCGGAGTGAGCCAGTTTTTACCCTTCCAGTCCCGGTAATCGAATGCCGCAGGGAGCACCGGGGCGGTGCAGATATTGCAGGGCAGGGGGCATATCCCGCCACAATCGATGTCATCTTCAGAGCCTCCTTTGATGCCGTCATCACAGTCACAGGCATCGCCGACTCCGTCGTTGTCAGCATCTGCCTGATCGGGATTGATGACCGACGGGCAGTTGTCACAGACATCGCCGACACCATCTCCGACGACGATGGGGAAGCAGGTCGGCGGTGAATTGATGGAAGGCGGGGGTCCGCATTGCACCTCTGTCTCGGAGTCGATCTGGTCGGGGTTTGCGACCGCCGGGCAGTTGTCCTGATAATCATAGATCCCGTCATCGTCCGAATCATCGATCTCAAACAGCATGGTCGGGGACACCTTAACGATCGTCGGGGTCGGGGCAACTGTCTCTATCATTACCGGTGCCATCGTGTATGTGGCGGTCGGGGTCGGCGTGGCGGTTACCAACAGGCTGGGAACCCTCGTGGGGGTCGGCGTCGGTGTCCGGGTGTAGATGACCCGTGTGATCGGAATTTCCAGCTGTCCGAAGCAGTACTCCGGGATCATCGTGGTGCGGTCGAGCATGATATATCCACAGGGCTCATCGTTACACTGCAGATAATTTCCGCGGCCGAACCGTTCAATCGCTTCTTCTTCCCGCATGCACTCGCACGGCGACGTGCAGGTTGCAAGGGCACTTACGACGGGGATGAGAAGACACAGAATGAGAACGATAGCAGAAACAGAACGGATGAGGTGAGGATACCGGACGCAGGTACCGGGTCCGCCGATCATTGGTGTTTTCTGAGATTTCAACGTCATTCCTCCAAATAGGGCAATAAATCATCCCTGCCGGTAAAGTATAAATAATTACCGAGTTTGGGAGCAGGAGAGGGGATTTGATGGAGAAGGAGGGATAATTCAGGATATGAAATCCTTCCTTGCGGTCCGCCGGAGAGGTGAAATCAGCGAAGGGGAATACCCGCCTATCGCTGGTTCGATAGATGGCATGTGCCCGATGGTCTTACCCGGTTCAGACCCCCGGAAAACACCTTAAGGTATCTGACCGGAATACTATCGTGGAGAAGCTGACGAAATCGGATGCGACTTTTCTCGTTCTCGTATCACTGATGATTCTCGGCAAAGGGATCTGGACCTACTTTGGGGTGGACCACCCAATCGTGCAGAACTGGACCGGGGCCTGGCCGGCGATACTCCTTGCCGCCGTGTTCGGCTATATTGCGATACGGCTTACCGGGAAAACGGGTTTCCCCGATATCTGGGATGAACGGATCTCCAATAGAGAGCGGTTGCTGTATCCGGTTCTCCTGGGTGTTGCGTTTGCCTTCGTTGAAATACTGGTCGGTCTGGCAATGAATCTCCCCAATATCCATGTCCCGTTCCCGTTTTCCATTCCCGTGTATGTCAGCGGCGGGATATTCCTTGAGATCCTCTACCATCTCATCCCGGTCGTGTTTCTGGTATGGCTCATCTCCAATGTTCTGCTGAAAGGAGAACGGCAGGGTGAGGTTTTTGTTGTGGTGGCGGTCCTTGCAAGCCTGTGGGAACCGGTCATGCAGATTGCCGGCATGTACCAGATGGGACTTCTTCCCGGCGTGGTGGTCGGAGCCGGGCTCTTCATCTTCATATTTGCCGGCAACCTGATCCCCATCACCCTCTTCCGGAAATACGGCTTCCTGGCTCCGGTGATCTGGAGGCTGACGGACTATGGTTTGTGGCACGTGATCTGGCCGACGATCTATTACTAAAAGGAAAAAATGATTTATTTTACCCCATAGGGGATCTGGAGGGTGATCGTTTTGGTGATCACCGCGGCGCCCGTTCCTCCCGCCTGGCTCTTTGCCTCATTGTAGCCGATGATGGCACCGCCATTGATATTGCCGGGGATGGATGCGGACAGCGAGATGGCGTCCTCGACGGTGAAGCCGATGTTTCGCTCCCGGAGGTTATAGCCGACGGTGAAGGTCGTCTTTCCATTCGCTTCCGTCGAACGCTGGAAATTGAATTCACTGCCGTCCTGCGGCGCTGTTCCGGTAAATTTTACCGAATTGAATGTGACCGGGACATTGGATACCGGAGTTCCGTCCTTGTCGATGACCAGGACCTCGCAGATGGCGGTGACGTGGACGGGCTGATCCTCCGTTGCTTCGGTGATCTCTGTGCAGCCGCAGACGAGCACGGCTGCGCCGAGCAGGGCGATGCCGAGAAGTAGCAGGCGGGATGGCGATGGTTTCATGTACATATCTCCTTATTGGGTGAATGGTGGTCCGAGACGAATCGTTTTCGAAGGTCTCGATTATCAAGTCTAGGCGATGGGGGCTATAAATCAATTATGAAATGGTGTTTGGTGTCCTAATTGGAAGAAAACATAAAATGGTGATCCGTATCCCGGAACGAATTGTTCGGACAAGGGCGCCCTGAGCAGGATATTCGATCCCCCCGTTCGCATAAGAAACGCTTAAATAGGGTTTCATTTCGGGAAATCGGGGTATATAAACGACCAACACAGACGCGAAATGCGGCCGGATCGCGGTCCTTCCTAACCATCTGCACCTCCGGATTTATCCTGCCTGTACAGGGCAGAGATACTCGATGAAAATCTCTTCATTCCGCGTGAAAAGCGGAATTATCGTTTATTTTTCAAAGGAGTGGTTGATG
>JBFFLM010000196.1:0-3464 GCA_041554835.1 Methanogenium sp. | reverse complement strand
GATATAAAATGACCAAAGAGCGACCCGTCTGCGAATTTTGTGGAGAACCGGCGATCGGCATGCAGATACTCGGGTGCTGCAGGCAGGAAGTATGTTACCGTCATGCGGAACAGCAGTTACGGGACTTGAAGCCGGGAGAGCAGAAGGAGTGGGGCATATGCTATTATGTCCGGTATGATGAGGAGTAGACGTCCTCTGCCGGGTGCGGAACCTGCCTGCGGGCTTGACCCGGTTATCGGGGATGACCCGGCGATTCTCGTTCTGGGCAGCAGTCCGAGTGTTATCTCCCTCGAAAGAGGGGAATATTACGGCAATCCCCGCAACCACTTCTGGCAGATCATGGAACGCATCGCCGGCGTGCCGGCAGACGCGCCGTATGCCGAACGGATCGCCTGCCTGAAACGGCGGCGGATCGCCCTCTGGGATGTGATTGCCACCTGTGACCGCCATGCAAGCTGTGACCAGTCGATACGAAATCCCCGTGCCAATGACATTGCGGCTCTCCTGGAGAACCACCCGACCATCGTCTGCATCGCCCTCAACGGAAAGGTGGGTGCGACCCGGTGGATGCGCCAGCTCCTTCCCGACGTCATGAACCGGACACATATCCGGGTAGTGAGTCTGCCCTCGTCGAGTCCCGCAAATGCACGCCTGAGCCTGGAAGAGAAGGCGGCGGCGTGGGCCGTGATAATGTCGTGCATTGAAGAAGAATAGGAATTTTGTTCCGAAGAGACGGTCTCCCGCATTGCTGAATTGGGGCCTTCTTTTTGGAACGGCTGACGGTGTTCGCAGAAATTATCCCGACTGCCGGAGTTCTTCCAGTCGCTCCCGTACCTTCTCCACATGGCCCGTCACCCTGACCTTGGGCCAGACCTCACGGATGATGCCGTCGGGGTCGATGATATAGGTGGAGCGGACGGTTCCAAGAAACTCCCTGCCGTAGAGTTTCTTCGGCTGCCACGCATGGTAGGCTTCAAGGACGCGGTGGGCAGGGTCGGCGAGGAGGAGGACCTTCAGGTCATGCTTTTCAATGAATTTTGTATGGCTTTCGGGTGAGTCGCTGCTGATCCCGATGATCATTGCATCGAGTTCCCTGAATGCGTCAACCTCTTCAGAAAATCCCTTCGCCTCGAGGGTGCATCCAGGGGTGTTGTCACGCGGGTAGAAATAGAGGACAACCCATCTGCCCCTGAGTGTCTGCAGGCATATCTCCGTCCCCTTCGCATCAGGAAGGCAGAAGTCCGGGGCCGGTGTTCCGGGTGCTAGCATCTCCATGACATATCACATGGCGAAATGCTCCGTGTATCTATTTAATATTGATGGGCAGAAGGGCTGGTGGCAGGAAAAACGGGAAATTCCGGAGGGATTGGCGTACGAAAAAAAGAGGAGCCGGATTATTGAATTTCAATAAATTTGGGCATCATTTTGTCGATCGCTCGTTTGACGTCCTCGATCATCTTTCCACCGGTCAGGATGATCTTGCCGGAAGAGAAGATCAGGAGCACGATATTGGGGTCCTTGAGACGGTACACCAGTCCCGGAAACTGCTCGGGCTCATATTCGATATTTTCCAGGTTGAAGGTAAGCATCATCTTGTTGAGGTTGATCTTTTTCCCGGTATCGTAGGAGCAGACCATATTGGTGATGGCTACCTCGGGTGATTCTATTAACACGGCCCCCAGAGCCTGTAATTGTTCCGTCAGTTTCGCGAGCCCCCGGTGAAATTCCTCGTTGCTCCGAATGCCGGTCAGGACGATCTTTCCCGAGGAAAAGAGCAGGGCGACGATCTTCGGGTCGGCGAGATGGTAGACTGCCCCGGGAAATTTCTTTTTGTCAAGGGTGCAGGTATCCAGGTGCGAGGAGATGTATTCGATATCGAGTGCATCGGCGATCTTCCCAGAAGCCACAATATTTTCCGTCTTCAGTGATGCGTATGAGTGCTCAGGCTTCATTAACCAGTATTTTCTGTTTTTGAACGATAACAATAACCGGATAGGTTTATCGTTTTCGAAGAGCTGCGGGTGCGGCCCTCATTCAAAACTCCCCGCGGGCAGGGTATGTGATGGTGATCGGGGGATGGTGATGATCGGTCATCACTCCCTTCTTTTCCAGCCAGCTACCGCCGCACGTGGTACCCGGATGCAATGAGCAGACGGATGACGGCGTCATCCCACTCCTTGTCACCAAGGCCGTTCAGTGTCGGCTTCACCTGCTCCCAGAGCTGCCTGAGTGCGGCACTATCGCAAAGGAAGGTGCGCTGGTACAGCACACGCCCGGCCCGCCGCCCCTCTGCATCAAGAATGAGGAGGCGCCAGCAGCAATAATCACGGCAGATGGAAGGGCGGGTCAGATGGACCGTGCACCACGCCTTTCCGTCCTTTTTGTCAAACCGTAGAAAGGGGCATGCTTCCGGAAGATTGTCGAGACTGCTCCGGTCTTCAAAGAGGGCATACTTGTCCGGGTCGACCCGGACCTCCTTTACATCTCCGGTATAGTAGTTGTATACGACAAAGGTGTAGTCGCCGCGGTCTTCCGTGATGGCGTGGACGAGCTGCATGTGACTGCAGCAGTTGCCGCACTGGGTGCATTCACAGGCGATGGCGGTGCACCCCCCGGACCCTGTACACCCGGCGTGTCGGGATAAGCATTAGCTGGTATTTCTCATCCGGTATGATAAGTTCCGTGATTGGTGCCTGCCCTGTTCCCGTTGGCCTGCCAATCCCCCGCCCTCCGGTTAGAGAGATTTGTTGAAGGCAGGATTCTGCTCTCCGGGAAAACCTTAATGCCCATTTACACCGCTATCTCGTCTGGTGGAAATCATGGCGACGATTGTACACTTTGACCTGCCTGCTGACGATCTGAAACGTGCGAAAAACTTCTACTCGTCTCTTTTTGGGTGGAACTTTGATCTGGCTCCCGGCTATTCGGATTACTATCTTATCGGCACCACTGCCGAGGACGGGTCCCCCGGCATTGGCGGCGGGATGGGAAAACGGGGGATGCCGGATCAAAGAATTACCAACTATATCGGGGTATCTTCCGTCGATTCCAGTCTGAGTGAAGTGGCCCGTCTCGGCGGCAAGGTGCTGCTCCCGAAGATGCCCGTGCCAAAATTCGGGTATCTGGCCGTCTGCGAGGATACCGAGGGGAACGCATTCGGGCTCTGGGAAGTGGATCCGGAAGCGGAGTGATGGGTAGGGAGACGGTGGTGAGGAATTAAGGGAAGGTCCCCTGCCGGCAACACAATAGAAAACAGATGATTTTTCCGGATTTGTGACGGGTGATCCCGGCCCGGGAAAACAGAGGGGAGGGTGATGAGAATACCCTCTCATTGCTTTCGTATTCTGTCGAACACCATCATCGCGACCGCCGCTCCGGCGAGCGGTGCGAGGAGGGAGAGCGGCGTCTCCGTGGTAGTTGGAACGGCAGTGGGTACTGCTGTCTGAACCGTCTCGACCGCCCCG
>JBFFLM010000195.1:0-3468 GCA_041554835.1 Methanogenium sp. | reverse complement strand
TCTTCACCCTCGTCCCGTACGTGGTTGCCCGGCGGATGAATATCCACCTGCCCTGGTTCGTCTTCTTTTTGATCGCTCTTGCGTTATGGTTCCATACGGCAGGCTACATCCGGGGGTACTACGAGCTCTACTACCCGTACTACGACAAGGTGGCCCACCTCGTCTCGGGGACCGCCGTGGCACTCCTCGGCTTTCTGGGCGTCATCTTCCTCGACAAGTACTGGAAGATGAACCTTTCCGCCCCCTTCATCGTCGGATTTACGATCATCTTCGGGATGGCGCTGGGGGGGTTCTGGGAAATATACGAGTTTCTGGTCGACACCTTCTTCGGCGGTTCGATGGCCGGGACGATGCAGAACGGCCTTACCGATACGATGCTCGACATGATGTTCGTCCTTGCAGGGTCAATTCTCGTCGCCATCATGGGCGTCTTCTACTTCCGGCACCACAGAAAAGAAGAGATCACCGATCCGGTGGCCGAATAAAAATAGTGCATGGAGGATAAGGGATTGGGTATTCCTTGTTCCCTCATCGTGTGATGGGCCCTCCACCTTCCCGGTCCCCTTCCGGGGGCTTCAGAGGCCCATCAGCTGGTTCTTTTTTGCCTCAAATTCCTCTTCGGTGATCACACCGTTCTCTTTGAGGCCGGCGAGTTTCTCAAGTTCATCCATGTAATCCGGCTCTTCGTCCGGAAGATCGATTCCCGCCGTGTTAATCGCTTCATCCAGTTCGTCGTTCGTCATCTCGTCCGGGTTCTTCCCGGTCTGCTGCTGGATCTGGGCTTTCTGCTGCGCACTCAGCATGAGTGCCATTCGCCGTTTCCAGCGGCGGCGGGTCCTTCGCCGGGCCCCGCCCCTCCCCAAAGGTCCGAGTCTCATGTCTCAGTCTCCGGGTGCACATTTCCCTGACTGGAGCGGGCCCGGAGTCCGTCGTCAATGCTCCGTATGCCTCCTCCCCAGTCAAACGCAAAATTGGTGTACAACTATAAAAGTTTATGTGTCATAAAAGGGGATTCGGGGTTCATTTGAGGGGAGGTTAGGCTAATCTGGTTGTCACGGGGTGATCGCAGGGAGGGCAGCATGGTGAGGATTTGGCGGTATTTTTAGTGCTGGTACTTTCCCGGCTCATGGATCCTGACAGCCATGGGGGACGTGCCGTCCCCCCGGCAGCCCCCTTGCTTTTTGTGAGAGGCCGTTTGTCTGCGGGGCTTCTCCATTCCGGGAAGGGGGAGGAAAGGGCAGGGCGGCCATACTGATTCCCGGTGTGCTTGAATTGCATCAACACTTCCCCTTTTCTATCAGCTCCACCGCATTCCCTGAAAGGGGCTATCCCAACGACTGCCTCCCCCTTCAGGGGGAGGAGGAGCCCGGCCGAAAGTCGGGCGGGGGAGGGGGTTCAGGCACGCCGCCGAAACTCCCCGGAAAACAAGTGCCCGAAAAGAATCGAACTCGATGCAGCCGCGGTTCCCTCCACTTCCACCAATCCTGCGGCCTGCATGAGGGCCCGGATCTCGGATGGAGGCATGCCATGGTTCCTATTGATGGGTTCGCGGATGCATATTTTTCCGCCGGGGGCGAGGTGGGTGGCGAGGGTGGTGACGATCGCCTTCCGGTCGGTGAAGGGGACGTCGTGGAGCATGATGTGGATGATAATAACATCGTATTCATCGTCCAACAGGGTGTTTGTCGTAATATTGCCACAGATGAAGGTGGCCCGCGAATCGCCCGAAAGCCGCCTCTTTGCCTTTTCCATCCAGAATTCAGAGATGTCCAAGCAGGTCAGTCGGCCATCCCCATTGAGCCGGGAGAGGATATGGCGGGACATCGTTCCTCCGCCGCACCCAAACTCAAGCACCCGCTCGTTGCCAATGAGGCCGGTGGTTGCCAGATAGGTACGATAGAACCCCCCGCCCAGCCGATATAATATCAGATCCTCCACTACCACATCAGGGAGGCCTGGGTTTTCATAACTCATACGGCCTCATCCCGGTCCGTTATGGAATTTGGCATTGCCCCTCGCATTCAATTACTTGTCCGCCCGTCCATACCTGTCGTTCCTGGCATAGGGTGGGAAAGAAAATAATTATAGCCCTGACGATGGCCTCACTCCTGTAGTGCGGTCTTTTTTTTGGGTTCATGTTGGAACATCCTGAGTTTGTCCCGCTGCCTCCTGCTTCCTCCTCCTCCGCTCAATCTGCCCCCACTTCACCGCGATCAGCCCCGACACGATCGTCTGCACGATCGCGTAGACGATGATGATGATGAAGGCCTCGCCGTGGCCGGCGAGGGCCGAGGCGCCGACGAGGAGGGAGACGCCGAGGTTTCTGTTGGCCGAACTCGTCGCGAGGACCTGCCGGTTTCCGCGGTCCGGGCCCGCAAGGAAGTAGCCGAGGAGCATCGAGGCGGCGACGATGAGGAGGACGGCGAGGACGGCCGTGATGCCGACCTTGAGAAACATATCGTAGAACCGCACTTCGCCGGTGATCTGCACGTAGATGAAGATGATGCCGACGAGGACGATGGAGAGGTTCGAGAGGAGAAAGGCCCCCCTGCGTATCTTGTCGGCGAACGATTCCGCCCATGTGTTGATCGCAAGGCCCGCCATCATCGGGACCATGATGAAGATGGTCAGCGTCGTCATCACGTCGACGAAGTCCACCTGTTCGACGATGGCGCCCGGCAGGATGAGGGTGAGGGTCGCAGGCGTCGTGAAGATGGCAAGGACGCTCAAAAAGAACATCAGGCTGATCGCAAGCGAGATGTTTCCCTTCGAAAACTCCGCGAGCTTCGGGCCGATCGTCGAGCCCGGGGCGCAGGCGACGATGAGGATGCCCGCCGCCACCGCCGCATCCATCGGGAGGAGGCGGACGATGAGGATCGCCGCGACGGGGATGAGCAGAAGGTTGATCAGAAAGGCGGTGCCCACCAGGCGGCGCTCGCGGAGGGGTTCTACTATCCGGCGGGTCGTCAGCGCAAGGCCCATCGAGAACATCGTGAGCACGAGAAACAGATAGATGGAGATCTCAAGCGGCAGAGTCAGGCCCACATCCGGAAGCATTTGTACTGGGATTGCCGGGATTTCCTATAATAATGCCGGTTTAGGCACCATTTGCGAATTGCATCGAGAATATCGGGTTTTAGATGCTTCATGGGATGATATGCAGGATTTGCAATTAAATATAAATACTATCACATGAAGTTCAGGGCATGGA
The DNA here is from genome assembly GCA_041554835.1 of Methanogenium sp. GTDB lineage: Archaea > Halobacteriota > Methanomicrobia > Methanomicrobiales > Methanomicrobiaceae > Methanovulcanius. Next base: position 257 of record JBFFLM010000195.1, on the reverse strand, counting down.
AAAGCAGTACGGCATGTATCTGGCATACTTCTTCCAGGCGCTCATCGGCCTCAATACCATCTATGCATTTGTCATCGGGAATATGGCAGGATTCTTCTCCGGGCTCATCATGTTCGTCTTCACCCTCGTCCCGTACGTGGTTGCCCGGCGGATGAATATCCACCTGCCCTGGTTCGTCTTCTTTTTGATCGCTCTTGCGTTATGGTTCCATACGGCAGGCTACATCCGGGGGTACTACGAGCTCTACTACCCGTACT
>JBFFLM010000194.1:0-3509 GCA_041554835.1 Methanogenium sp. | reverse complement strand
TCCTGCAATGGTAAGCACGCTCATCACAAGAAAGGCGGATACCAGTGCAAGAACAACGATAAATACCCCCGGCAGCAGAACCCGGAAGTAATGCTTTGCTCCCTCTCTGAAATACGAACGGAGCGAGCCGTCACCCTCACGGATGACACCAAGACCGGCGGCGATGAAGAAGGGCAGTATCAGCGCCCCGAAGAACGCCGAGGCTTCCCCGTAATACATCATGCCGCTGTACATGAAGTATTCTGTTAAAGCAAGGGGGATTCCTGCAGCCACTCCGGCAAGCAGAATGACCGGATAGCGCCGGATGGAGAGGAACCCTTCCCTGAGAGACTGGAATGCCATTTTCGCTGCCGTTACCTGTTGCGTGGCATCGCGACGATCTCGCGCACCTGGAGGCTGAAGTACGATGCAGTGTTGGCGGGAAGCACGACACAGACCGTGTCGGCGCCCTGGGCTGTGCCGCCGACCGCGATGATCTCCTCGGTGACGGGGACTTTCCCCTGGTCGGCCGCAATAAGCGTGCACTCCACCGCCACCTTGAGGCCGATGGCAACGGTCCTTCGCAGTGTTTCTGCAATGGCATCGGATCGTGAGCCGCCGCCGATCTTGGGGTTTGCTGAGATGGCGCGCTCAAGGCCCGAGAGGACATGCGTGCCGGTGACGATCTCTGCCCCCTTCCCGCGAAGGTGTGCTGCATTCCCGGCATCGAATTCCCATATGCCCGGTTCACGGAACCCGACAACATGCGTCACCACCACCAGGTGTAGTCCGGTCCCTTCCATCTCCTCCATGAATATGCGGGCCGTCGCACCGGTCGTGCTGGCGACAACGATGGTTCCTATCCCAAGTTCCCGCGCCCGTTGCACCGCGATCCTTGCCGCGTCACGGGAATTCTCCTTTCCGGGAGTTTCAAAATAATATGTCGTCTTTTCCGTGAAGCTCATGATAACGTTTTTGTGCATCCTCTCATTTATACTGTCTTACGCAACTGCAGGCGACCCTGCAGGTAAGTGAGACCGCCGGGCCGTGCGCCCGGCATAGCTGAACTCCACCCTGAATATTAGGAGCATACACATATGATGACCATTGCAATTGCAGGAAAACCAAACTGCGGAAAATCCACCTTTTTCTCCGCTGCAACCCTCGCCCATGCGGAGATTGCCAATTACCCGTTCACGACGATAGACGCTAACCACGGGGTTGCCTACCTCCGGACCGCCTGCCCGTGCCAGGAACTCGGCGTCCCGTGCACCATGTGCAAAAACGGCGTGCGGTTCATCGCCGTCGAACTGATCGATGTGGCGGGCCTCGTACCCGAGGCGCATGAAGGAAAGGGGCTGGGGAACCAGTTCCTCGATCACCTGAGGGAAGCCGACGCCATCATCCATATCATCGACGGTTCCGGGTCGACCGATGAAGAGGGCAACCCCGTCGATCCGGGGTCCCATGACCCGCAGAAGGACATCGGCTTTATCGAGCGGGAGATGGCGATGTGGATCTACGGCATCCTCGCAAAAAACTGGGCAAAGATGCAGCGGTCGACACAGCAGAAGACCTTCAACATCCTCGATGCGATCGCAGAGAACCTCGCGGGGCTCAAAATCACCCACGAACATGTCCGGGATGCCGAGCGCGAGGCGGGCATCGACCTGAAGATCTGCAGCACCGACGAACTCATCGCTTTCTGTGCCATCCTCGTCCGCATGAGCAAGCCGATGGTGGTGGTGGCAAACAAGGTGGACCAGGCCAGCCCCGAAATCCTCCGGGGCCTGAAGGAGACGGACATCTCCTTTGCCACCGCTGCCGGGGAACTTGCCCTGAGAAAAGCGGCGGAAGGAGGATTCATTACCTATCTCCCCGGCGACCCGTCCTTCGCCGTTGCCGACGGAATCACCCTCTCCGGGGCCCAGAAAAACGGGCTGGATGCAATTGCACGGGTCATGGAGACCATAGGCGGGACCGGCGTGCAGCAGGCAATCAACGGTGCCGTCTTCGACCTGCTGGACATGATCGTGGTCTACCCCGTCGAGGATGAGAACAAGTTCTGTGACGGCCAGGGGAGGGTGCTTCCCGACGCATTCCTCATGAAGCGCGGGTCAACGCCACACGATATGGCATATCAGGTGCACAGTGACATCGGCGACGGCTTTTTGTATGCGGTGGACGCAAAGACAAAAATGCGCATAAAAGAGACCCATGAGCTGAAAAACGGCGATGTCATCAAGATTGTCTCGACGAAAAAATAATCTGTCCTGCTTGGGGACAGACACAAAATATTTAACTATTGAATCAATACACATTTTGTACCATGGGTGGAGAAATCTACCAGGCCCAGGTTCTCAGGAATTTCTTCGAGACGATCACCGGGCCTGACCGTAACCTGACGCGTATCTACATGTGCGTCGTCACGACCGCGAAGTTACGGATGGAGCCGCCCGAGACCCTGTCGCACCTCGTCGACCAGATGCGCAAATCGAAGCAGAAAAAAGAGCTCTCGGTCGATATCATCGATTACATGTGCCAGGCGGCAGTCGATATCGATATGAACTCGGTCATGACGGCGTTCGGCGTGCAGGACGTTGCACAGATGTCTGAAGATATCATCGGGGTCAGCCTCGATTCCCTTTGATTTTTTGTATTTTCTCCTAAATTGCCGTCTCTTTCCAGTGACCACGCCGGAACATCACATACAGGGCGACGGTCTGCACCAGGAGGCCGATGACCATCGCATACCATACACCGGCAATTCCTGTACCGGTCAAATCGGGCAGGACGACTGCCAGAGGTATCTGGACGAGGAAATACGATATGATCCCTGCATACATCGGCTTTTTTGTGTCCCCCGCCCCGTTGAGGGCAAAGGAGAGAACGATTGCGGCTGCAAGAAAGAGGTAAAACGGGCTGACAATCTGAAAGTAGGATAGGGCAATGGATTCCGACATGCCGCTCGGGTCAAAGAATCCGACCAGGCGGGCACCGAACAGGAGGAATATCCCCGTGATGCAGACCATAAATCCGCCATAAATGGCCGTTGCCGTCCATACCGCCTTTTCGGAGCGGCCGGGATTTCCTGCCCCGAGGTTCTGGCCGACCATGACCGCCCCTGCGGTTGCTATCCCGAATCCGGGCATCAGCGCAAGCATCTCAAGGCGGTTGACGATGCCATAGGCCGAGAGGGCGTAGGTGCCGTACGCGGTGACGATGGCAAACATGATGAGAAAGGTGACACTGCGGATACCCGACTGGACCATGTTGGGGATCGCCACCTTCAGGATGCGGCGTACCAGCGGACGGTCGATATGCAGGTGGCGCGTAAAGCCCATCTGCCCGTTCAGGGGCCGAAGAAGGACTATCCCTGTACCCAGCCCGATGGTGCGGGTCAGGACCGTCGCCAGCGCGGCGCCGGCGACGCCCATGGCCGGCAGCCCGAACCACCCGAAGATGAAGACAGGATTGAGGATGATATTGAGTATATTGATGACTGCGATGATGATCAATGGGGTCGTGGA
>JBFFLM010000193.1:0-3539 GCA_041554835.1 Methanogenium sp. | reverse complement strand
GAGAATGTGACGGCCCGGTACGGCAAGGGCATCGCACTCGCCGACATCGGCCGCCACGAACAGGCGGTGGCGGCGTTTAGGAAGGTTCTGGAGACAGACCCCGCCTTTACCGCGGCCGCAATGCGTATGGGCTCCTCGCTTGCCCGCCTCGGCAGATACGAGGAGGCGGCAGAGGCATTTGCCGCCGTCCCCGAACCGGAGACGCCCGCAGGGGCGAAAGGCTCCTTACCGTCCGGTACCCCCTCCGATTTTGATGAATAAGAAGGACACAAAAAGGGGGCCTGCCCCCTCTTCTCTTTTATGCTGATTCTTCCCGGTATGCGTCACTGAGAATCAGAAGCCGCGCCTCTTCGCCTTCATAGACGAGCGGCAGCACACGGGCACGGGCGGTGACCTTTCCCTTGCAGGCAGACCACGGGACCGGCTCCGTCTCCGAAAATGACGGGCCCGGGAGCGGGCCGCTGAAAAAGAGGGTTCCAAACGAGATCCCGTGGAGGCGGGCGGGGTCGGGAATGCCGGCAAGGGCCGCCATCGGGCGGTTGGCAAAGAGGATCTGATCCCCCTTCCCGAGAATGGCCACCGGGGCCCCCACCCCTTCGGCAAGAAGCCGGAACGATTCCCGTGCCATATGCATCCTGCGATCATCGAGACAGCTGAGGACCAGCCGGACCGGGTACTCTCCATCGCCGTCCACCCGCACACCCCGGATGCGCAGGTGCAATAAGCCGGCCTCGCCTTCGGTTGCCACATACCCGTAACTGACACCGTCCTTCATCGCCTCCCCGATGACCTCCCGTGCAGTCTCGGGATCGCCGATGAGATCCCCAAAGGCTTTCCCGACGGCGTCCCGGCCATCCTCCCCGAAGATCGCCGTCGTGCCGATGTTAATCGCGGTGATCTGACCGTCGGGGGTGGTGACGAGGATGGCACAGGGCAGGGAGTCCACCAGGGCATGGAGCAGCCGGAGCTCCTCCTGCCCCCGTTTGAGCTCGGAGATATTCCTGAATATCCCCCTGGTCGCCACCGGATTGCCGTTGTCGCACCGGCAGTTGACGCTCCCCTCAAGGTAGACCCTGCTCCCGTCACGGGCGATATAGGTGGTCCTGAACCGTGAGTGCTCGGCGCAGTTCATCAGCCCCGCAAAGAGATGCATGTACTCGTCGATGACGTCGGGGGCCACCACGTCGAAGATCGTCATCGAGGCGATCTCCTCCTCCGTATACCCGAGCGTCTCGCGCCAGGCGCGGTTCACATGGATGATGGTCCCGTCCGGGCGAACCGATTCTATCAGGTCGTTTGCATGCTCCACCAGGTCGAAGAACCGTATTTCGCTCTGCGCGAGTTTCCGTTCCATCTGCTGTTTCTGGACGACGATTCTCAGCTGGTTGGTGATGTCGGTAAAGATTTCCCGGACCGCGATTCCCTTGCGCTGGTACCCGGTGGCCCCGCTGTTGAGGGCTTCGATGACGATGTCTTCCTCCGACTTTCCCGTGAGTATGAAGAACGGAATATCCCCGAACCGTGCACGGACCTCCCGGAGAAACTCGATCCCGTTTGTCCCCGGCATATGGTAATCCGAGACGATTGCGTCGTACTCCATGACTGCAAGTTTTTCAAGGGCTCCTCCCACGGATGTGGCGGCATCCACCTGGATATCGCCATCCTTTTCCAGAAAGAGCCTGCCGGCTTTCAGCACATCCTCTTCATCATCAACCATCAGCACACGGATCAACAGACCTCACCGCCTTTCAGGACCCAGGTCGGCTTTCGTTCGCCGCCCGGAATAACAACCCCAATATATCCCGTCTATTAGAAAAATGTTACCTCCAGCGGGGAGATTCTGCGCTTTTCCCGGAATATTCGCCCCAACAGAGAAGAAACGGCCGTCGGGGGAGCCGATATTGGATCACAATTATAAGCATCCGGTAAATATCCTATTCCACCAGGTAATTCTATGGATATTGGTGAAATACTCGGATCCTCCTTTGCGTATGCAAAGGAAGGACTTGTCGGAGAATGGAAACGATGGGCACTCCTGCTCATCTCAACGATCATCTTCCCGCTGCTCTCGGGGTATCTCCTGAGGATTTACCGGGGCGCCGTGCCCACACCTGACCCGGATGACTGGGTGAAGATGTTTGTGGACGGCATTCTGGTCATTGTTATCGGGATCATCTATTCGATACCCGTGATCGTCCTGGCAGCGGCCCTGATCGGAGGCTCGGTCTTCGCGCTCGTTAACAACCCCGAATCCGCCGCAGGGGTGGGCGGCATGATCGTTGGTATTCTCATCACGATCGTCCTCGCGCTCATCGTCAGCCTCATCTCGAACTTTGCAATCATCCGGTTCGCCCGGGAAGAGAAGTTCGGCGAGGCGTTCAACCTGAAGGAGATCCTTGCGGTCATCTCAAAGGTCGGCTGGCTGCACTACTTCGTCGCAGTGCTCGTCTTCGGTATCATCGTAGCGGTGATCATGACGGTCCTCCAGTTCATCCCGTTCATCGGCATGATCCTCTACTTCATCGCCCTGCCATTCATCTCCGTCTGGTCGGCCCGCTATCTCACGCTGATCTACGAGAGCGGGGCACCTGCGGATAGCTGGTAAAAAATAATATCATTCCCATCTTTTTTTTCAGGTGCATTCCTTCCCGGAATCCGGGGATACCTGCCCGCAATGCACGGATGAATTTCAGAAGAAAATTTTTATATTATAAAAAAAGAGGGGATGTACCTAAGAGGTGTTCTTATGGGCATTGCAATCGGAGAAACACTTGGAAGCTCCTTTGAGTATACAAAGGACGGACTGGTCGGACAATGGGTGCGGTGGATTCTGCTCATCATCATCAGTGCCATCCCCATCATCAACTTCATCTTCACGGGATATACCCTGCGTGTGATGAAAGGCATCACTCCCGCACCGGAACTCGAAGACTATGTCAATCTCTTCATCACCGGCCTGATAGCCTTCATCATCGGCTTCATCTGGTTCCTGCCGGCGATGATCGTTGGGATGATCCTCATCGGCGGGGCTGTCATCAGCGGGTCCGTGCTTGATGTCTCCTCCAATGCAGCGGCGCTTGCGGGTGCCCTGGTCGGACTGGGCATCGGGGCCGCGGTGACCGCGCTCGTCTTTATCATCTTCTCCCTCGTTGCGATCATCGGGATCATCCGGTACGCACGGACGGAGAAGTTCGGGGAGGCCTTTGCCTTTGGGGCCATCCTTGAGACGATCAAATCAATAGGCTGGCTCAACTACTTCATCGCCATCCTGGTATTCGAGATCATCGCCGCTATTGTCTATCTCGTCCTCGCCATCATCCCGGTCATCGGATGGATCCTCATGATCATCGCCGTGCCCTTCATCGGCATCTGGTATGCCCGCTATGTTTCACTTATCTACGACAGCGCATCGGTTCCGGCATAAGATCCAACAGCGCCTGCACCACCATCACCTTTTTTTTGCATCCCTCAAACGAAGACCCGACTCTGTCCGGGACTTTAAGAGGTTTTCCGAACGGATACACCCAACAGAGGAACTG
>JBFFLM010000192.1:0-3540 GCA_041554835.1 Methanogenium sp. | reverse complement strand
GGAAGGCACCAGACCGCCGAGAAACAGGGAATCTTTCTTGGCAGCCGGATGTGCAGGATGAGAGCCGCGGGATGAACGGGTCGGAAAGGAATGGTGGGTTGTCAGGCCGCCGGCAAACGGTGTCGGGTGCCCCTTCAGGGGGCGGACTTCCGCCCATCTTCCCTCGCCGTCGCCCGGCCGCTCTGCACCATCATGTCGTCGACGCTCACCTCGGGGTGGTGGTACCGCCCCTTTGCGGCGGTCTTTCTCCCCCACTGGATGGCGTTTCGCGGGCAGAAGTGGATGCAGGCCATGCATGCCTCGCAGTTGCTGCCCCAGACCGGACGCATCCCCGCCCCGCTGATGTTCTTCGTGGGGCATACCTCCTCGCACGTCCCGCACCCGTTGCATTTGTCGTCGGCATAGAACTTCTTCGCATGTCTGCGGGCTTCCCGGGCAAAGAACGGGTACAAAAGGCCGGTCGCAAAATTCAGCGCCCGCGGCCCCTTCGTAAACGTCCGGTTTTCTGCCGCGATATCCGCGGCAATCATCTCGGCCTCCTTTTTGCCGGCGGCAATGACCTTCTGCTCCTGCACCTCCGGGTACACGTCCGAGAGGAGGATGTAGTTGTTCGGCATCGCAACCGTATAGGCCGCATCGAGGGTGTACCCCCTATCCTCGAGGATCTCCTTCAGCCGCCAGTACGCGGCGTCCCCGGCACTCCCCATCGTAACGACCGCAAAGGTCCGCTCCGCTGCCGAGAGGTCGATGCGCCCTGCAAAGTCCGCCACCATCAGCGGCGGCCCTCCGGCATAGACGGGAAAGGCAAACCCCACCCGTCCGGGCGGTGCCCTCATCTCCCCGCCGCGGTTCGTCAGGGCCGGGATGGGGACGAGCGTCGTCTCCCCCGGCAGGTGGCGGGCAATCTCCCGTGCGATATAGAGGGAATTGCCCGTTCCCGTAAAGTAGTAGATTGTGGTATCCATCGTCGCCTCTCACCCCTTCACAGGTGTCCATTGCCGGTGACAGGTAATAATCCCACCCCCTGGGGGAACGAGACCTCTTCGCAGGGGAATGATTCCCGATACTGTCTCATTACCTGAAAAAATCGCAGTTGGTGTGGATTTGAAGGAAGAAGGCAAAATAGTGAACGGAGAGGGAGGGACGGCACAGGACCGTGCCCGTCCCGCCGGTCCCTGCCGGATTCATGTCAGAGGTGTGGTTGGGAACGATTTTGCTCGTGGTGTTCTGATTCCGGTCCGTTTGCCGGAGGGCACAGGCCGGGGTCCGTCCCTCCGGATCATGGGGGGTGGTCTGATCGGTTCCGGACATTTACGCGGAGAGGTGATGTCCGTTGGGTGATTTGCTGCATTCCTGCCTGGACACCGCCGAAGCCGGTGCCCTGAAAGGCCCGTCCTGCCGGACCTCTTCTCAGGGATCTTTTCTTCTTTTTTTGTCGAAACCCGGTCGGGTGGAGGGGGCCGCCCTCCCGGGCCTCTGATCACTACGTCTCCACGAAGGGGTATAAATGCATAAAATAGGGGAATGAGTGTGATGCAACCGGCCGGTTGCATGGTGATGCCAGGGTCTTCAAAGGCAACCCCGGCCGATCGTTCCTGAGGACCCGGTGGTGAATGGTTCAAAGATAGCGGCATCGAAAGGTCCGGTCGGCTGCCGCCGGAAAATAGCCCGGCCTCTCAGGATGGCGCTGCAGAAAAACGAACGAAAAAAATGGGCGCCGATGAAAGGGCCGGCCCTGAGGTGTGTGGTAAGGGCCGTCGTTCTCTGCGCCTGGTCTGGCTGGATATTATGGTTAAAATGGTGCGAAAGGGGGGGAAATCCCCGTCCTTGTTGCCTGTCCTGACGACAGATTCACTGCCCGGTATCCGATATTCACGAAATGATTTGGTGGTTCTTACTCAGTGTTCTGGCCGCCGTGCCGCAATCCAGAACCTGCATCGGCAGGCCGGTTTTCCTGCATGAAGGCGCGGACAGTCTCCATCTCACCGTTTTCCAGAGCCGCTTCTGCTGCACTGGTGTCGATGCCGTTTTCGGCCATCATCCGGAGGGCGAACTGTACTCTGCTGCCGTCGGCGTCTCCGAACGGACGGTCACCGTCCATTGCCGGTGCATCCGCGGGTCTGTTCTCCTGCATGAATGCCCGGACGGCCTCCCTGTCGCCGTTTTCAAGAGCGGTTTCAAGATCGGTGGTGTCGATGCCGTTTTCCTGCATTCTCTGGATCATCTGCTGCGCACGCTCCTCGTTCATCATGGGTGCGCCATCAGGTGCATCTGCGGGTCTGTTCTCCTGCATGAAGGCGCGGACGGCCTCCCTGTCGCCGTTCTCCAGAGCGGTCTCGAGGTCGGTGGTGTCGATGCCGTTCTCCGCCATCTTCTGAAGGGCGAACTGAATCCTCTCGCCGTCACATGCTCCGTCCTGGCAGGTGCCGTCCTTTGCCATACTTCCGCGTCCTGCTCCGTCACCCATGGCAAGCGGTGCCGCCACGGCGGCGCAGACACAGAGCACGGCAAGGCCGGTCAGTGCAAGCACAAATTTTCTGCTGGTCTTCATTGTTCATCTCCTGTTGTGTCGGGTCCGGGCGTCGGCGGTGTGCCGTCTCCCCGGACCTCTGGTTATAGGTGCATCCGGCGGGGGATAAATGCGTAAAATAGGGGTGATGTCACGATGCAACCGCGAGGTTGCACAATGGCACCGCCGGGAGATTATTCGGCACGGAGGGCCTCAATCGGGTCAAGGTTCGACGCCCGCCATGCGGGGTACACCCCTGAGAGGATACAGATCACGGCACCCACGATCATCCCCTCCGGGACGTTTGCAAGACTGTCGAGGGCGAAGAAATACTCGGTTGTCCCGACCATGCCGAAGACGACCACATACCCAATGAGAAGGGACAGCACCGCCCCGATGCCCGCACCGACGATGCCGATGATCGCCGCCTCGTAGACGAACATCCGCAGGATCTCGCCCTTCTGCGTCCCGATACTCCGGAGGATGCCGATCTCCCGGACTCGTTCGGTAACGGACATCATCATCACGTTGAAGATGGAGACCGCCGCCACGAGGAGCGAGATGCCCGCGATGGCAATCGCGAAGGTCGTAATGGTGCCTAAGGTCGAGGAGATCGTGTCAAGCATACGGCTGGAGTCCTGGATCTGGACTTCATCGTCCTTCTTGTTCAGCGATTCGTCAATGCTCTCGGCAACAGCGTCGATCTCGTCGATGTCATCGACGACGACGTTCACCTGGGCATACTCGTCCTCGCCGCCGTACCGGCCGGTGAAGAACTTCTCCGTTGTGATGATTGCATTGTCCGAACTGATATCCATCGACATGCCGCGTTCTTCAAGGATGCCGGTCACCCGGACGGTCGTCTCTCCTTCCTCGTCGTCCTCGTTGCCTATGGTGATTTTGCTCCCGACCTCGATGCCGTAGCGTTCGATCATGTCGGGGCCAACGACGACCTGCGACGTCGTCGAAGGGAAACTTCCCTCGGTGAGGGTGAGGATCTCCTTCATGGCATCATCGTCCATGGCGTAGAT
>JBFFLM010000191.1:0-3544 GCA_041554835.1 Methanogenium sp. | reverse complement strand
GGGCGAGGACGAGCTCATCGAAGTGGAGATGCTCCTCGATACCGCGTTTCTCGAAGAGATCGACGGGTTCCCGACGAAGATGAACGATGTCAGGGGCCAGACCGAACGGGCGAACTTCCTGTATACCCTCCCGCTCCTTTTCGCGGGGCTGCTTCGCATCGTCGGCATCGTCCTCGTCCTTGCCGTGCCGTTCGTCTTCTACCGCATCTATCGCACCCACGGGACCGAGAAGGAGGCAACCGTGCCGGAGCACCTGAGCTTCGTCCCGGACCCCGCGCTCAAACCCTGGGTGGTGAACCTGATATTCAAAGGGGATGCGGTCGATTTCGATGAGAACGGGTTCTACGCGACCCTCCTTGACCTCCACCGCCGCCACCTGATCGAGATCGGCGCCAAGGGGGCCGACGGCGGCTATCCGATACGGGTGATGGTAAAATCGAGTGAAGATGCCTATGAACAGCGCGTCTTAAACTTCCTCTGGAACGCGGGTGAGGACGGCGTCCTGAACACCGCCACCTTCAGCGCTTTGGCGGAGCGTGCCAAGCTCGGCAGCTCCTCCTCCGAGCAGCGGGTGCTCTCCCTCCAGGCATCGGTTGCGGCCCTGACCGGGACGGTCGATGCCTCGATCATCCCCCGGTATATCGAGGAAGGCCGGACCCGTCTGGTCCCGGTCGCCCTCCTCGGGGGATTTCTCCTCCTCCTTGCCATCCTCGTCCTGGTGATAGCGCCTCATACCATCGCCCTGAGTGTCCAGGCATCGATCCTCGGCGTTGCCGTGCTTCTCCAGGCGGGCATTGCGGTCGTGTTCCCCACGACCCTCTTCGGGCGGTGGAAGGACGACTACTACGCAGAAAAGCTCCGCTGGGACGCGTTCGGACGGTTCCTGTCCGACCTTGCCCAGATCAAAAAGTACGAGCCGGAAGATATTGCGATGTGGGGCGAGTGGCTGGTCTACGGGACCGCCCTTGGCCTCGGCGACAAGGTGGAAGAGGCGATGCGTGCCCTCAACGTCGATATCCGGCAGGCGGGCATGCCCCTCTACTCCGGCGTGCACATCATGTTCATCCCGGTTGCGACCTACTCGCCCCCGTCAAGCGGCGGCGCCGGGGGGTTCGGCGGCGGAGGGTTCGGCGGTGGGGGCGGCTTTGGCGGCGGCGGCGCCGGTGGCCGTTAATCACCGGCATCACCCTTCTTTTTGATTCCTTCCCTTTTTCCTCCGTATCCTTATGCCACGAAATCGTTTTATCATTGAACCCCGAAGAAGCCATAACGAGGCAAATCAATGGAACTGATGCATGTGGATGGAGAGGATGCAGGAAAAATCACCCTGTTTGCGCTGAGTACCTGCGGGCACTGCAGGCGGACCCGGCAGTTTCTGAACGAACTGGGAGTGGCGTATGATTTTATCGAGGTCGATATGCTCTCCGGGGAGGCGTTTGACGAGGCGTACGGCCTCGTGAAGAAGTACAATCCACGCGGGTCCTTTCCGACGCTGGTCATCGGCAGTGAGGAGACGGTGATCGTCGGCGACCGGCTGGAAGAGATCCGGGCTGCAATAGGGAGGTAACCATGGTCACGAGATTTGATGTGGAGCGGAGGTATCTTGCTCTTCGAAGGGACGCGGAACAGAACGGCTACCACCTGAACCCGGATGAGGATTTTGCCAAGGGCCTGGTGCACGGCCTTATGGTCAACGAGGACCGCTACGGGTTTGCGTCCTGCCCCTGCCGGTTATGTGTCGGGCCGCGGGAGGTGAATCTGGACATCATCTGTCCCTGCGACTACCGCGATGGCGACCTTGACGAATACGGAACCTGCTACTGTGCCCTGTACGTCTCCGGGGAGGTCGCAGAGGGAAAACGCCCCGTCGAGGTGATCCCCGACAGACGCGGCCCCGTCCCGTCCGAGTGCCTCGCGCCGGAAGAGAAGGGCCGTGCCCCTGTCGTATCCGTCCCGGCGGCCGCCGGCCCCCTTCCGTACCCGGTCTTTCGGTGCCGGGTCTGCGGCTACCTCTGCGCCCGGGACGAGCCCCCGGAGAAATGCCCCATCTGCGGCGCCGAGAAGGACAGGTTTGAAAAATTCCTCGAATAAACGGTATATGAGTTGATCATGGGATTTTTTGAAACGATTGCCGTCGATGTCGTCCTGCTCCCTCCCCCCGAGGTTGCCGCCGCGGCACTGACCCTCAACCAGAAGCTCATCGAACGATATGGCGACTGGTCGATTGTGCTCGACCCGTTTGCCTGTCTCCCCCACGTCTCCCTTGCCATGCGTACCATCCCGCGCCGGTCCCTGCCGTTGCTGACGGCGGGGTTCGAACGCCTGGCCGGGTCGTCCCTTCCGCTGGACCTTTGCATCGAGGGTGCCGTTGCCGTCACCACGGACAGCGGCGACGTCGTCTCCGGCATCAACCTGGAGAAGAGCGAACCCCTCCTCATCCTCCACCGGAGCGTCATGGCCCAGGTGAACGCCGTCCCGGCCGAACAGTGCTCCCCCCGCGCCATCGCAGCGGAGAAGAATGAAGCGATCGCCCCGTTCACCTGCAACTACGTCAACGGTTATGCGGACCATGCGGCCTACGACCATTATTCGCCGCACATCACCCTCGGCCACGGGGATGTGACGGCACTCGACGACATCTCCGTTCCTGCGATGGCCCGGTTTACCACCCTTGCCATCTGCCACCTGGGCAACCACTGCACCTGCCGGGAGATCCTCTGGCAACGGTCCGTTTAATCTTCACAATCCTTCTTTATTCGCAGAGCCGTCCTGACCTCGTCCGGCGAGGTGAGAGGGGTGTGGCACCCTGCTGCGGTACAGAGATGGACCACGGTCCCCTCCTCTTCGCCGGCTGTCAGGGATGCGGTATGCGGGGCGATGCGCCGGACGATGCCGTCCCGGTCGAGGAGTACTTTCGTCATGGTCGGGGTATACTCCTCTGCCAGTGCACGGAGAACCTCCGGGTCTGTCGCCCTTTTCCCCGGGATGATGACCGCATCGAGAGGGGGTGCCGCCGCAAAGAGGAGGGCGGAGAGGAGGTGGGTAAACCCGGTCGGGGAGCTGTGGACCTGCCCCGCGTACCACTCCATCGCGGCCATTGCTGCGGCTTCGTAGTCCGGGGCCGCGGTCATGCGGGCGAGGCGGAGCAGGCAGGAGGCGAGGACCGAGGTGCCGGAGGGGAGTGCCCCGTCGTAGGCGTGCCGCTGCCGGAGGAGAACGTCCGCGTCGTCCGGGGTCTGGTAGAGGCTCCCGTCCGCACCCGTAAAGCGGGCAAGCGCCTCGTCTGCGAGCGTGCATGCCTGGTCGAGATAGCGTGCCTCGAAGGTCGCCTCATAGAGTTCGAGGAGCCCCCAGAGGAGAAACGCATAGTCCTCGAGCATGCCGGGGATGGCGGCCTCCCCGTCACAGTACCGGTGGAGCAGGCGGCCGTCGGGGGCGATGCTGGTGGTCGCGATGAAATGGTAGGCCGACTCTGCGTCGTCGATCCAGCCCGGACGGTCCATCACCGCTCCAGCCCGTGCAAGGGCGGCGATGGCAAGGCCGT
>JBFFLM010000190.1:0-3559 GCA_041554835.1 Methanogenium sp. | reverse complement strand
GATGGGGGTCTTGCACCGCCAGCAGTGGCCATACCGGTGCACGATGGTGGTCTGTGCCAGAAGATGGTCGCCGAGGGCGTCCATGACGGCCTGGTCGGCGTCCTTGACGAAGGTGCCGGCAAAGATGCCTGCATCCTCCGTGTAGGTTCCCGAGTGATCCACCGGGCAGACGGAGGCAAGGCCCTCGCGCTGACCGACAACAAAGTCGTCCCAGCCATGGCCCGGTGCCATGTGCACGAGACCGGTATTTTCCATGGTCACGAAGTCCGCGGCGACGATGCGGTGGGCAATCTCCTTTTGCATGGGAACCGCGTCCACAAGCGGCGAGCCATAGGCCGTTCCGACGAGGTCGGCGCCGGTGACGGTTTTAAGCACGGTAAAGTCCTGGTACCGTCCCTTCCTGAGGACATCTTCTACGAGGGGTTCGCCGATCCAGAGGGTCTCTTCACGGCCGTCCTTTACGGCCCGGACCTGGGCATAGACAAAGTCTTCGCGGACCGCGACCGCGACGTTTGCGGGAAGTGTCCATGGCGTGGTGGTCCATATTACGAGGTATTCGTTGTCACGCCCCTGTACGGGAAATTTCACGAAGATCGAAGGGTCTTCTTCGTCCCAGTATTCCACTTCCGAGTCGGCGATCGCGGTCTCACAGCGGGGACAGAGGTTGACGACGCGGTACCCGCGCTCAAGGAGGCCTTTCTCCTCGGCCCGCTTCAGGGTCCACCATGCCGCCTCCACGTAATCGGGAGTGATGGTCTGGTACGGATTGTCGAAGTCCATCCAGACGCCGAGGGCCTTGAACTGCTCGGACATGATGTCCTTGTGCGTGAGGGCAAACTCCTTGCACCGTTCGATGAAGGCAGCAATCCCGTATTCCTCAATGTCCTTTTTCGAGGTGAACCCGAGTTCGTGTTCCACCCGGACCTCGATGGGCAGACCGTGCATGTCGTACCCGGCACGGTCGATGACGTTCTGACCCTGCATCCGTTCATAGCGGAGCATCGAATCCTTGATGATCTTGTTCCATGCCGTGCCGAGGTGAATATACCCGGTTGTATAGGGGGGCCCGTCCACGAAAAAATAGTCCGGGTCGGCGGCATGCATCTCTTTGACTTTACGATAGATATCTTCTTCATGCCAGAAGGCGCGGACCGCGGACTCCACATCCTCTGCACGATAACTGCTTGTGACCTCTTTCACCAGAATCCCTCGGTATATATCGGTAAATATTGCACGCAGGGAAACATAGGTATTTGTGTAAATGACAGGGAATCGCAAAGAAGGAATGCGCACGGTTCAGGTGACAGTGATCGGTGCGGGTGAGGCGAATGAAAGGGAACTGGCCGATGCCGGCGAGACCGGGCGGCTCATCGCTAGGGCCGGCGCCGTCCTTGTCTGTGGGGGGAGAGGTGGCGTCATGGAGGCCGCATCCTGCGGTGCTCGTGAGGCGGGAGGTACGGTGGTGGGCATTCTTCCCGGCGAGGGGCAGGGCAACCCGTACCTGACCGTTTCCATTCCCACAGGGCTCGGGATCGCACGAAATGCCCTGGTGGTTGCGTCGGGTGGCGCCGTGATTGCCATCGGGGGCGGATACGGTACCCTCTCGGAGATTGCGATGGCACTGAAGCAGGGCATCCCGGTCTTCGGGCTGGAAACGTGGGATATTCACGGTATCACTCCCTGCACCACCCCCGCTGAGGCGGCAGCCCGGGCGCTTGCGGCGGCCGGGGACGGCAAGAATTGAAGCACTGTCCGAACAGACCTTTTATCCGTCACAGGAGAAATGCGGTGTGGAGGTAGCCATTGTTTATTCGGAAATAGACCCGGCGGGAGTCAATATCAGGAATCATCTGCTCCCCCTTCTGGGCCTGGATGTAATGCCGGAGGGGCCGGGTGCAACCGTCCCCTTCGCCGGTCACCGGGTCCGGTTCATCGGTGCGAAGGGCCGGCTGATTCATGAGGATGGTCTCGATGCCCGGGCGGGGGCGGACCTTATCATCTTCATTTCCCGGCATACCAGCCAGCATCCCTTTCCTGCCCTCACGGTGCATGTCACCGGCAACTTCGGCGATGCGGCACTCGGCGGCCACTCCCGGCAGCTTGCCCGTGCGGCCCCGGCATGGATGCACGCCGTCCTCATCCGCCTCGCTGCCTCAGCGCCAGAGGGATTTCGCGTCTCGTATGAAGTGACGCATCACGGCCCCACCGACCTGAGGACCCCGTCGTTCTTTGTGGAGATCGGCAGCACGGAGGAGGAGTGGGTCCGCGATGATGCGGGCCATGCCGTGGCACAGAGTATTGCCGGAGCACTCCGTGACGGCCCTGCGGCGCTGACCGTTCTGGCCGGATTCGGCGGCAATCACTATGCCGCCCGCCAGACGGATATCGCCCTTGCGACGCGGGCAGCCTGGGGGCATATCGCCCACACGCGTGAGGTGGGGATGCTGGATGCGGAGATGGTGCGTCGGATGGCATCGATGTCCGGCGCCCATGCCGCCTATATCGACCGCAAGGCCCTTCCCGGAAAGGATCTCTCTCACATCACGATGCTTCTGGACGAATGCGGCATTCCCCGGCTGAGCGAGAGTGAAATCCGGCAGATGGGCGACCTTTCCCCCCAGACCTATCTGGCATTCCGGGCGCGTGCGGGTGAAGAATTAAAAGGAGCGCGACTCAGAATGATGGGAATTTCAGGGGATGGAATGCCCGTACGGGTGGTTGTTCCCGTCGATCTCTTTGATGAAGCCATGAAAATGGATGAGGAAGGACTTTTTGCCCTGATGCGGGAGATCCCCGCCGCAGGTATCAGTACACCGGACGGACGGCCGCTTCCCGTGTTTCTCACCTTTCCGGTCCATGAGGCACAAGTACTGCATCTTTTAATAACATCCTGCGTCAAAATCTTAGTCAACGATGGATCGACTTCGGTCAGTGGTGATTTCATCACCATCCGGAGAGTTCGGTTTAATCCCCGGCGGGCAGCTGAACTGGGGGTGCCGAAAGGACCGCTTTTCGGAAGACTGGCCGCAGGCCATGAGATTGAAATCGGGGGATCCGTGATCACTCCCCCGATGGTGTCTGATGTGTCTGAACAGGTAATCCACGTCCCGGGATTGGAGAGCTATCTATGAGATCAATAGTAGAAGAGGCAATAAAACGGTCGAACAGAGAGACCGGGGTCATTCTTGACAGCTCATGCGAAGATGACCTTGAACTTGAGGAGATTTTACAGCAGCTCCGGACACAGATTGCCGTCATCGGGTGTGGTGGCGGTGGATCCAACACGATGACCCGGATGAAGGAGGAGGGTATCGAGGGTGCTGAGCTCATTGCACTCAATACCGATGCCCAGCACCTGATCCGTACGAAGGCGGATACCCGCATTCTCATCGGGCGCAAGCGCACAAGGGGCCTTGGGGCCGGTTCTGTGCCGCAGGTGGGTGAAGAGGCTGCTGTGGAGGCAGAAGAGGAGATCCGCAAACATGTCCAGGGGTGCGACATGGTCTTCATCACCGCAGGCCTCGGTGGAGGTACCGGTACGGGCTCCGCACCGGTCATC
>JBFFLM010000189.1:0-3573 GCA_041554835.1 Methanogenium sp. | reverse complement strand
TCTTCACCTCGCTGTACCCCACCGGCATTCCTACACTCCGGAATTCAGTGGCACGGGCATAATCCTCTGGACGAATTGCCGTACCGGTCCCCACAACGATGGTCTCCGAGAGCCCGTATGCGTTTATGATGGGAATTGCAAACCTGCGGTGGAACTCCTTCCAGATGCTCGGGTGGAGAGGCCCGCCACCGGAGATCATCTCCCGTGCCGATGCCATCCTTTCTTCCGTCCCCTCCGGCGTCCGGGTCAGCGAATGGATCACCGGGGGCATTCCTGCGATGACTGTTGCCCTGTACGTCTCTATCAGGGAGATATATCGTTCAAGATCAAACCGTTCGAGAATAACCCAAGTAGCGCCCGCCTTCAGGGCGGAAATCCCCCACGAAACGCCGACATGTGCCATCGGATAGATGCCGAGATAGATGTCATCTTCGCGCAGGGCCAGCACATCCACCTCTGCATCCATGGCCGCCATCCAGTTGCCGTGGGTCAGCATTGCCCCCTTCTGCTTTCCGGTCGTTCCCGAAGTATACTGCAGCTGGCAGAGATGATCGCATGAACAGTGAAAGGGCCGCAGGAATGGAAGCTGCCACTCGCATTCGGATTTCCACTCGTCCGAATCATCGAGAATGACGTGAACGTGTGGGGAGGAACCTTCAACGCCATTTGCTGTTTCTGCAAATCCGGGAGCATCCGTTACAAGCATCACCGAGCCCGAATCGTTCAGCATGCTGACCACCTCGTCAGACCTCAGGACATTGTTGAGAGGGACCGCCACCGCACCGATTCTCCAGAGGGCAAAATACCAGAGAACGTACCGTGCTCCCGGTTCGAGATAGAGGCAGACTCTATCTCCGGGGACAATACCTCGTTGTTTCAGGCATCCTGCAATCCTGCAGGTGTCTTCAAGTAGTTCCCGGAAGCTGACTACCTCGCCTCTGGAGGGGAATACCAGCGCCGGTTTGTCGCCCAGGCGCGCGTTAACGTCAAGAAAGGCCGTACAGTTGGACATAGGGGCAGTTAGTCACTCCTGAATGTATGTTTGTGAGCATTAACGAATAATCATTTGGAAGGGTTCCGGAAAAAGGATTACTGGTATTCTGGAAGGTTTACCTGCATCTGTGAAGGGAGACCTCCCTTGAAATACTGCTGGATGCGGCGATACTGTTCGCGGACACGTTCGTTCATCATCGGCCGCACTTTGTTGAGCGCTTGTTCGAAATCAGTCACCGTTACGGAGTTCCTTCCTGAACGCATCGAAATCATGGCTGCCTCTCGACAGAGCAGATCCAGGTCTGATCCGACATAGGACGATGTACGCGATGCAATATCTGAAAGGATGCCTTCACGTACCGGGTCCTCGAGTACAAGTGCATGATCGTCCAGAAGACTTGTCAGGAGACGACGGCGCCTGCTCCTGCTAAGAAGGTCCCCCGTAATACTCCGGTCATCAACATGGCAGGCGATTAGCTCTTCGACAGTAATCCGCGATGGGCCCTCCTTTTCGGCTCTCTCCTTTACAAACCGTTCAACGAGCGTTTCAAGGCCCGCCTCATCGAAGTCCTTCGTCTCTTCGACAAGGGTTTCCAGGGCCGAACCTTCAAGCGGAATGAAGCGGGTGTGAATGGCAAGGATCTGACGACGTGCAGATTCAGAGGGTTCGCTTATGGCGACAAGGCGGTCAAAACGGCCGGCACGAAGAAGAGCCGGATCGATGATATCGGGGCGGTTGGTTGCAGCAACAATAACGACCCCCTTGGTCTCATCAATCCCGTCAAATTCGGTTAGAATCTGGTTGACAACGCTCTCGATGACATGGCTGTCCGAACCCCCACCACGTGCCGGGGCGATGGCATCAAGTTCATCAAAGAAAATAATTGAGGGGGCAACCTGCCGTGCCTTCCTGAATATTTCCCGGACAGCACGCTCGCTCTCCCCCACCCATTTTGACAGGAGCTGAGGTCCCCTGACCGGGATGAAATTCGCACCGCTTTCTGTCGCTACCGCTTTTGCAATCAGGGTTTTCCCGGTCCCCGGCGGACCATAGAGAAGGACACCGTGCGGGGGTTCAATTCCGAGATTATCAAATCGTTCGGGTTGGGTCAGGGGGTACTCCACCGCTTCACGAATCTCTTCCTTCTCCTGCACAAGTCCGCCAATATCGCTCCATTTGATATTCGGCACCTCGATGAGCACTTCACGCATCGCACTCGGGCTGACATCACGAAGTGCGTCACGGAAATCACGCGAGGTCACCTCCAAAGACTCCATGATCTCTTCAGGAATCTCATCATTATCGAGGTTAATCTCCGGCAGGTATCTCCTCAGGGATCGCATCGCGGCCTCACGAGCCAGCGCCTGTATATCTGCACCGACAAATCCATGCGTTTTGGAGGCAAGGAATTCAAGCAGCCGTTCCTGGTTACCCTTGATCTCTTCTTCGACCGCACTCCGTTTCCGGGAGATTTCTTCCCGCTTCTCCTCTTCAGCCGCTTCCTCTTCCTTTCTTTCCTGTATCAGGCGGACTTCTCCCTCAAGGGGCATGCCCCGCGTGTGTATCTTCAGGATCTCAAGGCGGTCATGTTCGTCGGGTACACCAATCTCAATCTCGCGATCAAAACGGCCGGGACGGCGGAGTGCCTGGTCGATTGCATCGAGGCGATTCGTGGCGCCGATGACCAGCACCTGACCCCGTTCCTCCAGACCGTCCATCATGGTAAGAAGCTGGGCCACGACCCTGCGTTCAACCTCACCGGTGACATCCTCACGTTTCGGGGTGATCGAGTCGAGTTCGTCGATGAAGATGATCGCAGGTGCATTCTCCTCTGCCTCCTCGAAGATCTCGCGTAGACGCTGTTCGGATTCACCATAATATTTAGATATGACCTCTGGTCCGGCAATGGAGATGAAATGGGCACCACTTTCATTTGCGACGGCCTTTGCGATGAGGGTTTTTCCGGTTCCCGGAGGCCCGTACAGGAGGACGCCCTTGGGGGGTTCAATCCCGAGTTTGCGGAAGAGTTCCGGGTGACGCATGGGAAGTTCAATCGTCTCCCGTACATTCTGCAGTTCCCCTTTCAGTCCACCTATATCCTCATAGGATATCTTTCTGACACCTTCGAATCCTTCGGCAGGCTTATCGGAGAACTCAATCTCTGTATCGGTGGTGATGATGACTGCTTCTGCAGGCTCGATGTCAACGACCTTGAAGGCAACCAGCTGCTGCTGCATAAAGGGAAGACCTGCGACAATGGGAATGGTGTCGTTTTTCATGGCAGGAAATCCGATGAGTTTGAGAGACGCCTGATTGTAATTGATCGGCATCTGCCGCGTCAGGTCCTCCGGAGGGGCAATGAGGACACGCTGCGCCTCGACCTCATCTTCCACCGGGCGAATCTCAATTCTGTCCCCAATGCTCACCCCGGCATTGAGCCGGATGAAATTGTCGATCTTGATCTTTTCGTGTCCCCAGTCCCGGGACTGCATCCTCCATACCTTTGCAACCGTTCTGCGCTGGCCTTCGAGATATACCAGATCTCCCGGAACCAGCCGTAGCTGCTGCATGGTCGTAAG
>JBFFLM010000188.1:0-3586 GCA_041554835.1 Methanogenium sp. | reverse complement strand
GGAGGAGGATCTCATACGGGATGCACAAAAGGTATCGGTCGGCCCGAAAATTCTTCACGCGGACCATACGATCACCATCATGCTGAATGAAATGGACAGGAGGGAGAAACCATCGGAGTTATAGAAGATGCCAGGAAGGTACTCGAATACGGCCCAATCTGCGATCATTGCCTTGGGCGGTTTTTCGGGAAACGCTCCTTCGGAATTGCCAACAAACAACGGGGTGAGAGTCTTCGCACAGCACTTGCACTTGAAGATGACATCCCGTATTCCTCTGATAAAGTGGACTGCTGGATCTGCGGGAATATCTTTGACGATGTCGATGCATGGGCAGACAAAATTATCGATGCACTCGAAGGAATCGAATACCGGACACTGCTTGTCGGATGCAGAGTTCCGCCGATGATGGCGGAAAGCGAGGAGATGGTCTGGAGCGATATTGGCCTGAAATCCCCCGAGCCCCTGAAGGCACAGTTCAACCGCGAAGTAGGAAAGATTGTCACTGCCCGCACAGGTGCAGAGGTTGATTTCAAGCGTCCGGACATTGTTGCGGTATGCAATATCGATGAGAATTCGGTGGAGATAGAGATTAATCCCGTATTCATTTACGGGAGGTATCGCAAGTTCCTCAGGGGAATTCCACAGACCCGCTGGCATTGCCGTGAATGCAGGGGAAAAGGATGTCCGCGATGCAACTTCACCGGAAAGATGTATGAAACGTCCGTTGAAGAGCTGATAGGCGCGCGTGTCGTAGAAGAATTTCATGCAGAGGATGCGATACTTCACGGTGCCGGGAGGGAAGACATCGATGCGAGGATGCTAGGAACCGGAAGGCCCTTTGTACTTGAGGTCATGCACCCCCTGCGACAGGGTATCTCTCTTGAGTATCTCGAAGAAGAAGTCAACCGGCACGCAGACGGAAAGGTCGCCGTCACCTTTGACCATCTCAGCAACAAGCGCGAGGTGGAAACCATTAAATCCGGAAAAGCTCATAAGAAATACAGCATTCTGGTAGAAGTCGACGGCGAATTCTCCGTTAATGATATCAAATCATCCCTGAATACCCTGAAAGGTGCTCAAATTTCGCAGCGCACACCTGAGAGGGTCTCGCATCGAAGGGCTGACAAGATACGCAAACGGCATGTCATCGACGTTGAGCTCGTGGATGTGGTTGACGGCAAATATGTGATCGAGGTTCTCGGCGATGCTGGCCTCTACATCAAAGAGCTCATCTCTGGTGACAACAAAAGAACAACACCAAGTCTTACGGAATGCCTCGGGGCACCAGCCCGGGTAGCCGCCCTGGACGTTATCAACGTTGAAGGGGTGGTTCCGGAGAAGAAGACCGAACAAATGGAGGATAAGGAAAATGGCACATCACAACGGCCCGAGAAAGAAGACCAGGTATAAGTTTAAAAAGGCGCTCAGGCGCCGCGGTATTGCACCGGTAACGTCAGTCATACAGAAATTTGATGAAGGACAGAAAGTCCATGTCGTCATTGACTCCAGCATCCAGAAAGGGATGCCCCACCGCAGGTTCCATGGAAAGACCGGAACTATTGTGGGACGCCAGGGACGTGCATGGGTTCTTCTGGTTAACGATGGCAACAGTGTCAAGACAGTCGTTTCCCGACCGCAACATCTAAAACCCCAAAAATTATAATTTCCCCTGTGATTGGCATGAAAGTTAAGGGAATAGTTAGTGAAGAGAGGATTTCGCTCCCCGAAGTACGTGAGACGCTCCTTGCAGTAGAATCGGCTCGGCTCGAATCAGGAAGTGAAATGTCTTATGAACTCCGCAGGAGTATTGAGCATGCCAATCATCTCTCAAAAACCGATGCGGACAATGCCAGGGCACTTCTTGAAGAGCTCTCCAAGGTGGAAAAGATTAAACCTGACATTGCCTACCGCATTGTCAATATTATGCCAAAAACCCGGGATGAACTGCGGGCAATCTATGCCAAAGAGCGGTTCACCCTGACGGGTGATGAACTCGATGAGATCATCGACCTTGTTTTAGCTCATTATTGAGGGTGATTATCTTGCGGTCTGATAAAAAAGAGCTTTATGCAGTCGTTATTGACTTTCTCCCACGCGGGCGGGTCGAAGGGATCCGTCAGCAGTACAAACCTGAACCACTTGTACAGGGAGTCGGTAAGGATCAGTTCAAACTTCTGGAACTTGTCCCAAAAGTAAATGATATACAACTCCACGATGTGGTGTATATCGGAGACAAGGAACGGGATAAGATTGAGCGGGTCAAACGTCGTGTTGGTTACGAGGACCTTACCCAGACCGCAAAGATGGAGCTTCCTTTCGCAATTGAAGCGATTGTAAAAGAAGAAGAACAGCGATTTGTTGACTTCTACAACAATGCCGTACCCATCTCTATCAAGCTGCATATGCTCCATCTTCTTCCGGGGATCGGGAAGAAACTTCTCCAGGAGATCCTCGATGAAAGAACTAAAAAGCCGTTTGCAAATTTCGAAGATATCTCCACACGAATCAAGGCCATTCCGCATCCCGAGCAGATGGTCGTGAAACGAATCATGGAAGAGATTGAAGACCCGGAGATCAAATACCGTCTCTTCACATCGAAATGAAGGCACCCAGGGACCAGCACTTTCTTATCGACAGGAAAGCAATCGATAGAATTGCCGGAATGGTCGATGTTTCAGGAAAGCGGGTTCTGGAAATCGGTCCCGGCGAAGGCCCTCTAACCAAAGCTCTTTTGAACCGAGGCGCAACGGTCATTGCAGTTGAACTTGACAGCGGTCTGGTTGAGAACCTGAAAATCCGGTTTGCCCGCGAGATCAAAGAGGGAACTCTCATACTGATTCATGGAGATGCCATCAGGTGCGAGATTCCCCCCTTTGAAAAGGTCGTTGCAAACCTCCCCTATTCAGCATCATCGAAGATCACCTTTCGCCTCCTTGACATCGGATTTACTGAAGCGGTGCTGATGTACCAGAAAGAATTCGGCCAGCGCATGATTGCCCCCCCGGGAACATCAGGCGTGGGCAGACTTTCCATTATGGTACAGACGTACGCAAAAGTCAAAACAATGATGCAACTTTCTCCCAAAGCGTTTTCACCACCCCCGGAGGTCTATTCATGGGTCATGAAAATTACCCCGCGGCCCCCTCTGTACCCGATTGCAGACACGGACCTCTATGCACTGGTTGTCCGCGAACTCTTTTCCCACCGCCGGAAAACCGTGCGAAAGGGGCTCAAAACATCACGAAACCTGCTCGGAGCGGAGAGAACCGATCGTATCATTGCCGATCTCCCGGATGAAGTTCTCAGTAAACGACCGGAAGAACTCTCTCTCAAGGAATTTGCAGACATTGCAAATGCCGGAGTCATGAAACCCGCAGAGAACCTTAAGGAATAAAAAGATCGATCTATTTTTTTTGAATCATTACCCGTGTTCCGTGCACCCCATCGATAAAAACAGACCGCACTGATGCGCCTGATGCTATGGATACCTCATACACTGGATAGTAAAACCTCTCACAGGTGCGGATTTCAGAAGTAGGTTCGATGACCTTGAGAATTGTCCGGATATCATCTGTGCGCACAGGGC
>JBFFLM010000187.1:0-3604 GCA_041554835.1 Methanogenium sp. | reverse complement strand
TTGAAGAAAAATTCACAGTTGGTTTTTCTTCTGGGGATTACGTTTCCCGGGCCTGTTTCTCAGGTGTCTGACGCCCATGATACCGGCGACACCGATTATAAGGATTCCTCCGACCACAATGATGAGACCCAGGTTGAGGGATTTTTCCATGGGTACGACAATCTGATACTCACTTGTGCCTTTCGGTATACGCTCCTCAACAGATGCATCATTGTATCCATCGAGAGTCAGCGAAACGGTATAGAAGGCATTTGTGCGTAGCTCGGTTTCAAGAAAGCCCGCCTCATCGGTTAATCCCACAAAGGCCCCATCCACACGGATGGTTGCACCTTCGACAGGCGTATGATCCGTCTCCTCGGCCAGAATCGAGACCGTTGCCATGGCAAAGTCGGGCTGGATGATGATGTCCTCGACAGAATCGTCTACCGTAACCTCCCGCGTTATCGTTTCAAATCCGCCGGCACGGACCTCCACATCGTGGGTACCGGAGATGAGATTTGCAATACCCGAACGGCCGAATGCATCCGTCGTTCCGTGATATGCGCCGTCGATATAAATCCCGGCGCCCTCGATGGGGGTTTTGTCCGGTTCATAGACCGATATCGCAACCGGATAGAGTGCTTTGGAGAGTGCAACCGGATAAACAAGGAGATCACTATCAATATACAGCTGATCGGTAAAGGGGGCATATTCTTCCTTTGCAACCGAAACCGGATAGGTGCGGCCACGTTCCACATACGCGGTCACCCGCCCGTCCGCCCCCGTCTCGCCAACAAGCTTCTCATCGATGTAGACATCGGCCCGGGCAAGCGGACCGCCAGAATCCGCATCCGTTACCTCAACAACAAATATATCATCCCGGATAAGACGATAATCGACGAATTTCGCCTCATTTCCCATCTCCACAATCCGATTCAACGGTTCATAGTGCGAGGCGCTGACATCGACGCTGTACTGCATCCCCGCCTTCACCTCAAAGACGGCGTCTCCTGCCGCATCGCTCGAATCCGTTGAGAGATAATCCTCACCTGAGACCTTCACGAGTATGCCGCTCACCGGTTCGAGTGTATCGGCATCATAGAGGGAGACCGTCAGGGTAACGGCCTTCCGGGAAAGTTCGGCGGTAATATTTGTCTGGGTGGCAGAGACCATCGACTGCCAGCCGATATACCCTGTCTTTTCTATTCCCATCCTGAACGAATCGTTGAGGGAATGTTCATAGGTATAAACCCCCCCGGAGTTTGTCTCCCCTTCGTAGGTCCCTTCGATGTAGATGTTTGCATCCGAAAGGGGATCCCCTGATTCGTCATCCACCACCGTAACCCGGAGCGACACCCCCTGGACGGCACCGCAAAGGCAGAGAAGAACCACCAGAACCAGAACTGTACGGCGAATATCCATACAAAGTAATTTTTTTTATGGATGTTAGTCCATTCGGTTGAAGTGGAGCGTATCCGAAGGAATACGGTCAATCAGCATCCCCTCTACCAGGATCGGCATCAGGCGCCGCCCCTCTTCGAGGGCATTTTTCAGTTTCTGTTCATTGTCGGCATAGATGGTCATGATCGGATCGCCTTTTTTCACCTGGGCGCCCCGCTTTGCATGCAGCCAGATACCTGCTCCCTTCTCATTCGGGGCACCCGCCAGGCGAGCGATGGTGATAAGCCCCCGGTTGTTGATGTTGATCACATACCCGTCGGCCGGTGCGGGAACCTCCGCATAATATTCACCGGGTTTCAGGTCATCAGCCTTTATCTCTGCATTTCCTCCCTGGATGGCGATGATATCTTTCATCTTCGAAAGCGCCTGTCCACTCTCCAGGATTTCACGGGCAACTGTTTCCCCCTCTCCTTTTGCTGCTTTGCCCGCCATCTCAAGAGCAATGCCTGCAATCGCGAGACTCTTCTGGACCAGAGATCCGGGAGACTTGGATCCTTCGAGCACCCGCAGCGCCTCGGCAACCTCCAGGTTCGGCCCGATGGTGCGCCCGACAGGAGAGTCCCCGAATGTGATGGCACATTCCACTTCGAGGTCCAGACGTTCACCGAGCTCGATGAATTCACGGGCAAGCTTTCGTGCTTCCTGCAGGGTTTCGACCTTGGTTTCCTTGCCCACCGGGATGTCGATGACGACGATATCCGCACCGGCGGCCTTCTTCTTTGCAATGACGCTTGCAATCATCTGGCCACGGGCATCGATCTTCAGCGGATACTCGACATTGATAATCCTGTCATCAGCCGGGGCGATATTCGTCGAGCCACCCCAGACGATCACCGCCCCCGCCTTCTCCGTCATCTCCTGAACTTCTGCGGCCGAAAACTCCACCGGGGCAAGGACTTCCATCAGATCAGCCGTCCCGCCGGCCCCTGTTATGGCCCGGGAACTTGTCTTCGGGACCTTAAGCCCTGCCGCAGCAAGGATGGGTACGATGATGAGCGTGATCTTGTTTCCCGGCACACCACCGATGGAGTGTTTGTCGACCACCGGTTTTGTGCTGAAAACGAGTGAATCACCCGTATCCACCATCGCCCGGGTGAGGTATTCGACCTCGTCCATATCAAGGCCATGAATATAGGAGGCGGTCACAAAGGCTGTCAGTTCTATCTGCGAGATATTTTCAACGACGATATCGGTGACGACCTCATAAATCTCGTCTTTCGAGAGCTTCCCGCCATCCATCTTCTTCCTGATGGTTCGGATAGATGCCGGCGGAAGGGATTCGAACACCTCGGCCTCCTGCCCGTCAACGATGCCGATATCACTGAACGTCAGGGAATAGACACCAATGTGCCCTTCTTCAATTAGGGACGGCGTCGTATCGATGACCACCGATTCGGACTTGCCGTTCGTGTGGTTTACTATGCGTATCCGGTCACCATCGATAACGCCGAGGCTCCGGGCATCGCTCCTGTGCATTAATGCACCGCGGTTGCTGACATCAACATGTTGTACGAGCAGGTTCATTCTGGAAACTCCAATGCATCCAATGCGATGAACGGAATTTGGAGTCAGAAGAAGATAAATCTCCCCTTTTGAGGATGAAAGGATTCAGAAACGTCCGGACATGCCGGGCTAAGAAAAAAGAAAAATTGGGGGGTTTAGTCCTTCCGGATAACCAGTGCTGCAACAGCGCCAAGGCCGATCAGTGCAACAAGTGCACCGAAGCCCGGAGTTGCGGTTGCCTCAGGAGTGGGCTCCTCGGTAGGCTCTGCAGTGGGCTGTGCGGTCGGCTGTGCGGTCGGCTGTTCGGTAGGCTCTGCGGTCGGGACTGCCTTCAGAACGTTGAAGACCTGGGTTGCAGTGTTGTCTGCCTCAACAGCTTCGACCTTGACGATGTACTCGTCGGGCTTGAAGTTGGATGCGTCAACTGCGAACTCCCATGCATTGCCGTCGTCACCCTCGGTAACGATGACAGTGCCGGATGCGCCGCTGAATGCGCCGCTCTGGGTCTTCTCGGTCGGCTGGAATGAGGAAGAAGTCCTCGGTCGGAACTGGTTTGACATGTTTCTTCCCAGTCATGTTCGAGAAGATGTGCGTACGGTTTTTTTCACCGTTGTGAATGCAAAGGATACTCTGGTTTTTTCAAACTACGAAAATGAGATCG
>JBFFLM010000186.1:0-3606 GCA_041554835.1 Methanogenium sp. | reverse complement strand
CGGGACGAAGGCGACCCTCCTGACCTTCCGCGACGAAACAGAGCTTATGGAGGCCCGCAGGCACCTGGAACGGCAGGAGACCCGCCTCTCTCTTGCCCTCCGCGGTGCACGGGTAGGGACATGGATGGGGAGCACTCTGGATCGCTCCATCTCCGTCGACGACCAGTGGGCGGCGATAATCGGGTATGAAGCGCAGGAGCTGGGAACCGATATCCGGGAGGTGTTTCTCCCCCATGTTCATCCGGCGGACCGGGACCGGGTGATGGACTATGTCCACCGCCTGAGCCGGGGGGACCACGACCCTATGGACATAGAATTTCGCATGGTTCACCGGAACGGGCAGGACGTCTGGGTCCGGTCCATGGGCCGCCCCGTCGCGTTCGGAGAGGACGGCGCCCCCTGCAGGATTGCAGGGGTGCATATCGATATAACCAGGGAGCATGCCTCCCGCGACGCCCTCTACGAAGCGAACCGGAAGCTCTCCATCCTCTCGTCCATCACCCGGCATGACATCATGAACGAACTCTCCGTCATTCTCATGTGCGAGGATCTGATGGCGATGGACGGTCTGCCGGAGGAGGGCTCTGAATACACTGATTATCTGGAGCTGATCTTCCGGGCGACGAAGAAGATCGAACGCCAGATCCTCTTCACCCGTGACTATGATGAGATGGGGATACGTGAACCTGCATGGAACCGCGTCCGCACACAGGCTGGCAGGGCCGTCCGGCTGCTGCGCCCCGAGGGTGTCGCCATTCAGGTGAAGACAGGGGAGGTCGAGGTCTATGCGGACCCGATGTTCGAGAAGGTTCTCCACAGCCTCTTCGAAAACGCCGTACGGCACGGCAGCGGGGTGAGTGAGGTTACGGTAACGTTCCGCGAGCGCGATGGACACGGTGTCCTTGCGGTCCGTGACAACGGACGCGGCGTTGCGAAGGGGGAGAAGAAGCGGATCTTTGAACGGGGCTATGGGGAGAATACCGGGTACGGCCTCTTCCTGTCCCGTGAAATTCTCTCGCTCACCGGCATTACGATCACTGAGTGTGGTATCCCCGGGGAGGGAGCCTGTTTTGAGATGGTGATCCCTGCCGGAAGGTTCCGGTACGCCGAAGAGGGTGTTCAGGCTCCGGCGCCCTCAGGCCTCGATGATATTGCCTGAAAAGTCAACGACCTCGGGTTTGAGCGTCTGCAGGTCCACGATGACAGCCCGTGCGGGGGTGGGCTGGATGTTCATCTGTTTCTGGAACGACGTCTGTGACTGCCAGGTCCCCGAATTGACACAGAGGACCCCGCGGTAATTGGCGATGCCGCAGATATGCACGTGGCCGGTGTGGAGGATCTCGGGAACGGGGTCTATGACCAGGCGGTCCTCTTTTGCCGCAAGGATGGGTGTGCGCTGTCCGTAGGTGCAGGCGAGATGGCGCCGTTTGAGCATCTCGACCATGATCTCCTCGGGCCTGGTGTAGGAGGCACCGGGGATCATCCCGATCATATCGTCGTATGAGCGGCCGTGATACATGAGGATATTGACCCCCTGGAGGTTGACGAGCGCGGGGTTTTCCACCACGACGGCGTTGTCCGGGAAGTGTTCGCAGAAGTGTTCCGGGAGCGCAGGCTGGGGTTCGGAACCGCGGACAACGTCGTGGTTGCCGGGGGAGATGACAATCTGGAGGTGGGAGGGGAGCTTTCTCATCATCTCTGCAAAGACCTCGTACTGGCCGTAGATATTGGGGATGGTGAGCTCCTTGTCCTGGCCTGGGTAGATGCCGATGCCGTCCACCAGATCGCCTGCGATGAGCAGATATCCCACCTCGGGATGGGCGGTGAGCCATTCGGAGAACCGGTTCCATGCCTCCTCTAGAAAGGTGTCCGAACCGACGTGGACATCGGAGATGAGGGCGACCTTGCCGGGGGTCTCCGAGGGCGTGGGGCCGTTGTTCATGGGCACGTCGGGGCGGTGGAACGAGTCGGCAAAGAGGAGGTTGCCGTCCGAGGAGAGTTTGCCGCGCACGCCGATCACCTCGTCGGGAATGATCCGTTCAGCCTCGGCGAAGGGCTCCCGGTCCTTGTTGAAGAGGATGTTGATCTCGCCCGTCGGGTCCTCCAGGTGGACCATGCGGTGTCCTTTGGTGGTATTGCGGACATCGACGACCATGCCGATGACCGCGACATCGGAGTTGTAGTACCGGGTGGTCCGGGTCAGGGCCTCGACCGGATAGATGTCGGCAAGGGCCTTGCGTTTCCTGAGGGGGGCCGCCAGCTGGTCATAGCGGTTGCGGAAGTAGTGGACAAAGTCGCGAAAGTCCACCCCGCCCCCTGCAGCGGTGCGGCTCCCCTGGACGACGTCGACCTCGCTTTCGGTGAGGATGCGCATCCCGTCGCGTTCGGAGGCAAAGCCGGGGATATGGCGGGGCATGACCACCACGGTTCCTTCGGGAATGGTCTGTGCGGTCCGGTCTACAAGACTGAGATCCTGCTGGTCCGCGATGTAGGCAACCACATCCGGGTGCACCTGGAGGCCCAGGTCGAGAAATTTCAGCACGATCTCCTGCTCGGTCCGCATCGTTACAGAAAGGTTGGTTGCAGCGGGATAAAATACCATTCAAACCGGTGAAATGACGGTCCGCGGGTGCCCGTGCCGGAGGCCTGAGCCACAAATAATGATAATGTCCGGGGGAGAATGTATCTAGTCAGGAGAACCCCATGAAGACACAGAGACGCCCCATAGGCATACCAACCCGGGTCAAACGGTTTCTCGAGAGTGACGACCCGAAGGCGGGATGGGTAAAGGACGCACTCTGGATAATTGGCGTGGTCGGGGGGATCGCGCTTCTCCTCTTTCTTGCCTCCGGCACCTGGCCTGCCGTCGTCGCGGTCGAGTCCGAGTCGATGGTCCCGAACATGAACGTCGGCGATCTCGTCTTTGTGGCCGCCGCCGACCGGTACGGTTCGCTGACCAGCTGGGAAGAGGGGGAGGCGACCGGGTACGTGAAGTTCGGGGACTCACCGGACCGGCAGGGCAAACAGGTCTACGGGGACGTGATCATCTTCCGCCCGAACGGGGATGACTCGGTACACCCGATCATCCATCGTGCCATCGCATGGTATGACGAGAACACGACCACACCCGGCTATATTACGAAGGGAGACAACAATCCGACCATAGACCAGGCCGCCTTTTACCCCGGCATCGGGCAGATAAAGCCGGTGCAGGAGGAGTGGATCGTCGGCAAGGCGCTCTTCAAGATACCCCTTGTCGGGTATTTCCCGCTGCACATCGTCGAGTTTGCCGTCGTGATCATCATCCTGATGGTCGTCTGGGAGTGGTACTCGCGGCGTCGTGAGGCCGAGCGGGCGGCCGGGAAGGATGACACAGCGTCCCCCTCAGAGGAGAAGAAAGGTTCTGCGTCTTCAGGGAAGAAAAAAGCAGGCTCCGGGAAGAAAAAGTCCGGCACAAAAAAATAATAATCCCCTATTTTTTATCGATGTTTCCGGTGACCGGTGCTTCAAAAGGGATTTTCCGGAAAAGAAGTCTTTTAATGCCCACCCGTCTACCCTCATAGGAAAGAGGATGAGTCAGCCAGTACGACAGCTGCTTGATGATGT
>JBFFLM010000185.1:0-3613 GCA_041554835.1 Methanogenium sp. | reverse complement strand
CGACCCCGCTGTGAAGGCCATTGGGGGTGCAGTTAATGACATTGTCCGGATTGTCCGCAACAGCCAGACTGCAGGAAGGGCTGAATCATACAGGATGGTCGTAAAGAGGCCAAAGAAGTAATTATATCTCTGATTTCAGGGGTGATCTCTCTGCTTGATAGAAAAGTATTATCAAAAGCCTATTTTTCCCGGGAACACGTTGCACGCCATCAGCTGGATTCATACAACCATTTTCTGGATTTTAATCTTCAGAAAGTCGTTGATGAACAACGAATTATCGAAACCGATATCGGCCAGCGTGGAAAAGACAACGACCCGGTCTGGGTTGAACTTGGAAAGATTGAAGTGAAAAAACCGGTGGTCCGCGAGGCAGATGGCTCGCAGTCCAGCCTCTTTCCCAGTGAGGCGCGACTCCGCAATCTTACCTATGCGGCACCGATACAGCTGGAAATGGTTCTTGTCCAGGGTGATGAGCGCCAGGAGCCGGTAATTACCACAATTGGTCAGCTCCCTGTGATGATCGGATCACAGTGCTGTAATCTATGTGGTATGTCCGATGAGGAAAGAATTGCGCAAGGGGAGGATTCTCACGATCCTGGCGGTTATTTCGTCATCAACGGGTCTGAACGTGTTCTGATGACCCTTGAGGATCTGGCATCGAACAAGATCATGACTGAGTATACCGAGAGGTATAACGAACGAATTTATGTTGCCAAGGTATTCTCGCAGTATCGCGGCTACCGTGCTCTTGTGATTGTGGAGCGCAACCGGAAGAACCTGCTTGAGGTTTCTTTCCCATCCGTTGCCGGCCACCTCAGGTATGTGGATCTGATGCGAGGATTGGGTCTAAACAGTGACCATGATGTTGTCAATGCTGTTTCCAATGACGAGGATATCCTCACCTTCATGATGCAGAATCTGGAGGAGAGCGAATGTGATTCCATCGAAGACGGTATCATGTACGTTGGGAAAAAACTCGCACCCAACCAGACGCGCGACTACCAGAGAAAACGAGCAGAATTTGTTCTTGATAATTATCTCCTGCCGCACCTGAATTATCTGATGCCTGAAGGACTCAAAGAGGAGGATCCGGGGTATCAGCATGCAGTGGAGAGTGTTCGTCTGGCAAAGGCGCATTTCCTCGGTCGAATGGCAGAGGCGTGTTTTGATCTGGTTCTCGAAAACAGGAGAATCGATGATAAGGATCATTACTCCAACAAACGGCTGAAGCTCGCTGGTGATTTAATGGAGGATCTCTTCAGGATCTCACTGAACCGCCTCACCCGTGATGTTAAATATCAGCTGGAACGCGCCAGCATGCGACACCGGGATCTCTCTATCAGTACAGCCGTTCGTGCAGATGTTCTGACAGAACGTCTCTTACATCCGCTTGCAACAGGGAACTGGGTCGGCGGCAGAACTGGTGTATCCCAGCTTCTTGACAGGACGGATCATATGGCAGTCGTTTCCCATCTTAGGAGGGTTATTTCTCCCCTTTCGCGGTCACAGCCCCATTTTGAGGCTCGTGATCTGCATCCAACACAGTGGGGGAGAATTTGTCCGTCAGAAACACCAGAGGGGCCGAACTGTGGTCTTGTGAAAAACTTTGCACAGATGGTTGAGATATCAAAGGGAGTGCCGGATGAACAGGCAGTTATCCGCACTCTCTACAATGTCGGGGTTGAAGAGCTCAAGAAGGAGGTCCTATGAAACAGAAGAAATCGCGTGTTTTTGTTGACGGTGCGTTGGTCGGCCTGACCGAGAAACCCGAAGAGATGGTCCAGCGCATTCGGAAGATGCGCCGACGCGGGGAACTCTCAACTGAGATTAATATCTCGTACAAACGGTACAATGAGGATGTAATTATTCATACGGACCGCGGCCGCGCCCGCCGTCCGCTCATCGTCGTCGAAGAAGGGAAGCCTCTCGTTACAGATGAGGATATTGAATGGGTAAAGTCCGGTGAGATCGATTTTAGTGATCTGGTGTCTCGCGGAATTGTTGAATTTATTGATGCAGAGGAGGAGGAAGACCTCTATATCGCGATGAGTGAGGGTGAAATAACCCCCGAGCACACTCATCTGGAGATTGATGCGTCCCTCATTCTAGGAATTGGGGCTGCTCACGTTCCGTTCCCCGAACATAATGCATCTCCGCGTGTGACGATGGGTGCCGGTATGATTAAGCAGGCTCTTGGATTTGCAGCCTCAAATATGAAACTTCGGCCCGATACACGCGGCCATATGCTTCATTACGTCCAGAAACCGATGGTTCACACCCAGACCACAGAAGTGATCGGTTCTGATGACCGGGCGGCAGGACAGAATCTCGTTGTTGCTATCCTCTCGTACGAGGGGTTCAATATTGAAGATGCGCTCATTTTCAACAGGGCTTCAATTGACCGTGGTGTCGGACGCTCTCATTTCTTCCGCACATACGATGGGGAAGAACGACGTTATCCGGGAGGCCAGGTTGATAAAATCGAGGTTCCGGACGAGGAAGTTTCAGGCGCTCATGGTGCCGAATATTACCAGAATATTGATACCGACGGTGTTATCAATCCGGAAACGGTTGTCAAGGAAAAGGATGTGCTTATCGGTAAAACGTCACCACCACGGTTCCTTGAAGAGCCGTCCGGGGAATTGATTACCGTTGAGAAACGTCGTGATACGTCAGTAACGATGCGGAGCAACGAACACGGGATTGTTGATACCGTCATCATCACCGAAGGAGAGAACAGCTCCCGCCTGGTGAAGGTCAGGACCCGTGATCTCAGGGTTCCCGAGGTTGGCGACAAGTTCGCATCACGCCATGGACAGAAGGGTGTTGTCGGCCTTATTGTTCCTCCGGAGAATATGCCGTTTACCGAAGCAGGTATAGCCCCGGATCTGGTCATTAATCCCCATGCCGTCCCATCGCGTATGACGATCGGTCATATGCTTGAGATGCTCGGCGGAAAGGTAGGTTCCCTGGAAGGACGCAGAATCGGAGCGACAGCATTTTCCGGTGAAAAAGAGACGGACCTTCGTGCCTCCCTCCAGAAACTAGGTTTTGCGCATAATGGACGTGAAATCATGTATGACGGAATTACCGGGCGGCAGTTCCATGCGGATATATATGTCGGTGTTATCTTTTACCAGAAGCTCTACCACATGGTTTCATCAAAGATGCATGCCCGTTCACGTGGGCCGGTTCAGGTGCTGACACGCCAGCCCACAGAGGGTCGTGCACGTGAGGGTGGTCTCAGGTTCGGTGAGATGGAGCGTGATGTGATGATAGGTCACGGCGCTGCAATGGCACTGAAGGAGAGGCTGCTCGATGAATCCGATAAGGTAGAACAGTATGTCTGTGCACAGTGTGGAATGATAGCCTTCCTTGACCGGAATCGCAATGTAACACGCTGTCTTGCATGTGGCAATGAAACCGACATCTTCCCGGTTGAAATGAGTTATGCGTTCAAGCTCCTTCTCGATGAGATGAAGAGTATGGGTATTGCCCCGAGAATGCACCTGGAGGATCAGGTTTAGGGGGAATAAAATATGCCGAGTCCAAAAAGAGTAGGAAAAATTGAATTCGGGTTGCTCTCTCCGAAAGAAATTCGGAAAATGAGTGT
>JBFFLM010000184.1:0-3625 GCA_041554835.1 Methanogenium sp. | reverse complement strand
GCAACAGCGGGGGACTACAATGTCACCGTCCGGAACCCTGATGATTTCTTCTACAATAACCTCACATTCACTGTGGATCCAGTGTGAACCGAAACCTGGCGGCTAACCGCCAGGAAACCCAATCTCCCCCAATCCAAGCCCGTTTTTCGCAATCCTTCCACTTGCAGCCGATGCGTACGTCCGGTACTTCCCATGTGCACTGGTGGTGTGATGTGCCTGACAATGCTGGAGAATAATCCTTCGCTTCGTCTGTTTGTTCCGGGGGATCCTGAGTTCGAATCTCGACGAGCCTATTCTGTTTTGCCAATGTTTCCTTATCGGTCTGCAGGCAAATCACGAATCCGGATCCATCATTGGTGAATCCTTACGTCAGGCCCTGGCCGCTCTCTCCTTTCTGGATCATACTCTTGTACCAGACGAACCAGGGGTTGTCCAGGAGACCGACAATGTTCTTCGCTACGATCTGTCCGATGATCAGCGGCAGCAACGGAGCAACGCCGAAGAACGCCAATGACACGAAGATGACTGAGTCAAGGGTCAGGCTTACCGCATCGCTCACAGTGGAGCGGAGCCAGACATACGGATTCAGATACGTGCTCGCAGTCAAGGCCTCTTCCCGCTGCAGGAACCTTCTCTTCAGGCTGGCAAAGATATAGGCGTCCAAATTGGCGGTGATCAAAAACGCCATCCAGCTCGCTGCAGTAATTCGCAGAGAGAGGGCAAAGATGTTCTGCCAGGCTTCTTCATAGCCGAAGAAGGGTGCGGGTGTGAGGGCGTTTCCTATGGCTATGAAGATCATGAGGAGTACCTGGGTGGCAAAGGCGATCAGGATAGCCACCTGCGTCATCCTCTGACCGTAGACTTCGTTGATCATATCGAGTACCTGTGCAACGAAGGGGAAGACGAAGACGGATGCGGGGGCAAAGAAGGAAACCGTAAGGAGATCGAAGACAATCACCCGGGTGGCAAGGAACTGCGAGGCCCCTGCATAAATGATGAAGAACCCGGTGAGGGCGGCGAAGGCGTATTCGCGGTGGTGTCGCACGATATAGGCCGAAAGGTACGTGACAAAAGAGAGCCCGATCAACCAGTAGACCCAGATCATAACCCCGTCAAGCATACTGTAGGTAATGATTTCTGAATGAAGGCTTAATCTTTTTCATACCCTCTTCCATTCATCCGGTTGTCGGAAAGCAACCATGAATGGCAGGCCGATCACCATTCTTCTTTGCGCAGCCGGATCAGATCCCTTTAATAATAACACGTCTTTTCTTCGTTTATATGCGTCCGCCGGATCTCGAGTATACTGTCGAAGACAAACCACCCGGTCCCACACTGTTCCTTCTCGGTCTTCAGCATACCGGCATTGTTGCAACGGCATTCATATTTCCCATCCTTGTTGCCAGGGCTACGAACCTGGAGGCAGGAGCTGCGGCGTTTTTTGTCTCAATGTCGATGCTGGCAAACGGCATATCCACCATATTCCAATCAGTAAAACACCCGGAATTCGGGTCCGGGTTTCTCATCCCGCGGGTAAGTGGCCCAAATTTTGTTTCTGCATCCATCCTTGCCGTCCAGTCGGGCGGCCTCTCTCTGCTCTGCGGGATGACCGCAGTATCGGGAGTGCTGCAGGTCGCACTCTCCCGCATCGTCCACCGGCTGAGGGTCCTCTTTCCGGTCGAAGTGACAGGGCTTGTGATCTTGATGCTGGGGGTTGCGGTGGTCCCCTACGCTCTCCCAAACTTTTTTGGTATGACCTCCCTGGATTCATCTCCTTCCGCTCTTGCCACGCTGGTCTCCTTCATCACGCTCGCCGTTATCGTCTGGGTGACCGTATGGGCCAGGGGTAAGCTCAACCTCTTCCCGGTCATTGTTGGGATGACCGTCGGCTACGTGCTATGCATCGCGACGGGGCTTGCAGGCAGCGATCCACTTGGTCAGATCGCGGCATCCCCTCTCATCGCATTTCCCGACATCCAGTACTTCGGCGTATCGTTCGATTCGGCGCTTCTTATCCCGTTCTCTATTGCAGCGGTCGTGACATTTGTGAAAAGTGTCGGAGAGTTCTCGATCTGTCAGCGCATCAACGACACAGAATGGAAGCGACCTGACATGATGAATGTCCGGTCAGGGCTCTTTGCGGACGGGATTGGTACAGCGATTGGCGGCCTTTTGGGAGGCATGGGGCAGACAGGGTCGTCATCCAACATCGGGCTTTCTATTGCCACACGCTCGACCAGCCGGTATATCGGTTTTATGACGGGCGCGATCCTGATCGGGCTCGCCTTTCTCCCGATCCTTGCGAAGGTGTTCCTCCTTATGCCGGGGCCCGTGATTGGAGGGAGCCTGATCTATGTTGCCGGGTTCATTATCGTTGGAGGTATCCAGACGATCACCAGTAGGATGCTGGATTCGCGAAAGATCTTTGTGATTGGAATCTCGTTCATATTCGGTCTTTCCGTGTACCTGATCCCCGGGGCCTACCAAAGTCTCCCGGAATTCCTCAGCCCGGTCGTAGACTCGGCCCTTTCACTGGCTACTGTACTTGCGATCCTCCTAAACCTCGTGATGCGGATCGGGATAAAAAAGACTGTTACCACGACCATTGATCAGAAGAGCCCGATATCCGAGCAGATATTCCTCTTCTTGGAACGTTCCGGGGAACAGTGGGCTGCGAGGAAGGAGGTGATCCGGCAGATGGCTATGGTGCTCACAGAAGCCTGCGAGCTGATCATTGACCACCAAATGGCAACTGGCCCTGTGGAGGTCACAGCCTCCTTCGACGAGTATAACCTGGATGCGATTGTCTCATATGAGGGGGGGCCCCTCCCTCTCCCTGACAGCCGTCCTACTGAAGAGGAGATCCTCTCCGACCCCTCTGCCCTCCTGAGGCTTGGTGGCTTCCTGATACGCGGGAATACCGACAGGGTGAGCTCTACCGCTTCCGGCTCCCAGGCCGTTCTGAAACTGCATATGGAACACTGACCGGAAGGGATCAGTTAGTTTTCCTTTTGACGAGTGTCAGGACGTTTTTTCCGTTCACGTATTCGTAGCGGACTTCGTCCACCACCTGGCGCATCAGGTAGACGCCAAGACCCCCGGCATTCCTTTCTGAAAGCTCAGCTTCAAGGTCCGGAACCGGGACCGAGAGCGGGTCGAAGGGTGGGGCCTGATCGCTAATGCTGACCTCTGCAGCCGCATCGGTCACACAGATCTCAATCTCCACTTCGCCGGACACACCCCGGTACCCGTGGAGGATGATGTTAGCAATTGTTTCCTCCACCCCGAGCTGGAGATCGAGGATCTCATCGTCAGAAAACCTGCATTCCCGCATCATACCCTCTATCGCAGCCGATACCTGTGGGATCCCGGCAAGATCTCCGCCGATGACCACCCTTGTTGTGCATTTACTCTTAGACATTCCTGACCACCATCAGCGTGATGTCGTCTGACTGGGGCGTGTCCCCGGTGAACGCCTGCACTTCTTCCAGGATTGCCGCCAGGATCTCTTCCGCGGGGCGTGCCCGCACTCCTGCGATCGTCTCCCTGAGTCGCTCTTCCCCGAACATCTCCTGCACTGCGTTCTCGGCTTCAGTGACCCCGTCCGTGTACAGCACCACCACGT
>JBFFLM010000183.1:0-3650 GCA_041554835.1 Methanogenium sp. | reverse complement strand
TCCTGGTAGATGTAGTAGTTGACGTCGATCTCCCCGTTCTCATCCAGAATAGGCGTCTGGAAGAGGCGCAGGTAACTCTTCTCCTCGTCGCCCCACGATATCTCCATGTCGGTGATTGCCTTCTTCTTCGTCTCATAGGATGCGTAGAAGTCATCGCCGCCGACGACCTTGATATCGAAGTCATAGAGCTTCTTTGCCATCAGCTCGTCGTAGCCGCCCCGCCAGATACGCTGGTATTCCTTGTTCAGGTCGAGCCGGTGCTTGTCGCCGGCAAGGACGGTGATACCCTGCGGGTTCTCCTGGAGGAAGGCATCCGCACGCCTTTGGAGCTTCTGAACCTCTTCACGCTCCTCGACGATCTCGGTCTCGTCCAGGAAGACATAGTATACCGCATTGATCTCGCCATTTTTATCCAGCACAGGAATCTGGTTGAGTTTGACGTAGTTCTTCTCCCCGTCCTCCCAGGCGAAGAGCAGGTCCGTCTGGGAGTTTGCCTTCGTATCGAAGGAGGCATAAATCGAATCGCCGGAAAGGACACTGATATTGAAATCACTGAGGCGTTTGTGCCGGAGCTCTTCCTTAGTTCCCCTCAGGAGCTCGCAGTACTTCTCATTGAGCATCAGGCAGGTCCTATCAGGAGACTGCACGGCAATGGGCCGCGGGAAGTTTTCGATAAAGGCATCGACACCGTCGAGCATCTGTTCATACTGGTTGGATGCCTTCAGGCGCTGGATAGTTCTCTGTGCGATGGTTGCCATTTCCCGGTATTCGGGGTCCACCTCTTCGGGTTTGACTGATACGGAGTAGTCACCGTCGAGAGCACGGCGAAGGGCATCTTCTATGCGTTTTACTGACATTTTGTACACACCAACATACGGGCCATTCCCGCTGCACACGAAACATGCGGGAAATCCTTATATAATAATTAAATTCTCCGCTGATCTGATTAATAGGTTTTGATTAATGACTAATGAGGTAAAAATGAATATTTTTGGTTATTATTAATATTAAAGCTAGATTTGGCGTTTTATTAGTATGAATGCAATAATGCCTGCCAATATCCCAAACACAATCAGCCACAAGTCAGTGACCTCATGGCTTCCCTCTGATGCTTTGGGAAGGTAGACTGCGACATCGCCCTTATCGGTTGCAATGGCAACACCGCCATCACCATAATCCGTAACTGCCGTCACGCGTGTATCGCCGAACCACTGCATCCATGCCTGGTTCCCCTCTTCATCGAGACCAAGAAGCAGGTACTGGGGGTCCCCGGTAACCACCTCGGCATCATACCCGAGCACATAGGCCCCGCCGCCGGGTGCAGCCGATGCCCAGTAGGCGATCTCAAGGCGTTTGCCGAATTCGGTGATCTCCTGAACCTCCCCGTCGGGGGAGAGACGGAGCAGCGAAGGGGTCATCCCGTCCGTCCCAAGGGCAGTTGCCAGAAAGCCGCCATCCGGGTGAAGACGCAGGGAGGTGAGATACCCGATATTCTCGTGCCCATAGCGGACCTCACCGGTCGTGGAGCCGTCCTCATCGCCGAACAGGAGAAGCCCGGTTGGATCCGTGCCCTCCGCAAGGGGCTGAACGTAGCCTGCCGCTGCAAATCCGCCGTCGGGGAGCGTTCTGACCGTCGTCAGGCGTGCATACCCCACTCCCGAGGCATCGGCATAGGTCCGGTTCCACTCCTCCGTCCCATCAGACCCGGCCCGGTAGATCATGGGGTGGAGATAGTTCGATGCGATATAGGCGCTGCCGTCTGCCGTGTCGAGTCCGGATACCTCGCCATACGGGACATGCCAGGACCAGAGAACCGTGCCGGCCTCGTCGACCTTCACCAGCTCAAAGGCATCGGTGAAGAGGAGGAGCGTTCCGTCCGGTGCACGGTCGATGTAGCGAAAACTCGTCGCATTGCCGGCGCCAACCGTCACGTTCCCGGCGATTGTCCCATCGGGTCCGATGAACCAGAGGACGGGGCCCGCTTCGGACGCCCCGGCGGCGATGAGCCCGCCGTCCTCCTGTACGAGGAGGGCGCTTAGGGCAACCGCTCCTTCAATTGCGACGCTCCGGTTCTCCTCGAGCTCCATGATGGCCGCCGCCGGCGACAGGAGGAGTGTGGTGAGGAGGAGGAGCGCCACGGAAATAATGGCGTATGAACTGCGTTTCATTCAGGAAGAATTGGTAGAGTCCCCCAATATAGATGACTAAATGGTCTTTCAGGAGGCCGTCCCGCAAAGAGCCGGTCGGTGCAGCGTCATCCCCCCGTCGTCGTCACGGGCGATGAGGTTGTGGTACGAAGGGGCCTGCGGAGAGGGCAGAGCGCCGCCTCGCCGTGTCATTCCCCAAGAACGGACCGGGATGCTCCACGCCCTCACGGGCAGCGACCCATTTCGTACCCTCGTCTTCGCCTGCCTTCGCTTCCCAGATCCATGACGACCAACCTCTCCCCCACCTCTGCTGGGCGGTTCCCATACCTTTTTTCCCCTTTCCGGCAGATGATCTCTGCACCAGGTATGGCGAGTAGACAATGGACCTCTTGGCAAAAATCAGGAACCTTCTGATCGGCGGTGATACAGCGACAGATACGAGCGAGCAGGGGCGCTGCATCGATATCCTGATGGACACTGCCTGCCTCCCCCCTGCTGCCTGTGAGCGGGCGTCGGCACCACCGGATCCCCGCTACGCGGCATCTCTGGATGAATGTGTCCGTCTCTGGACGGACCTCTCCCGCCATGCAAAGAAAGAGACCCTTCTCCTGGCGTTTTCAGGGGCCGTCTCTGCTTATCCACACGAATCACTCACCCTGATGATGGCAAACTTCGAGAGAAAGACGGCGGAAATGCAGAAGAGGTACCGCGACCGCCTTCTTGTTGCTGTTCACCGCGAGATATTCGATACCCACCACCGCCTGATGACGATGGCCCGCGAGCCGCCCGCCCTCTGGCGTGTCCCCCGGGTGCGGGAGGGGTTTTCTGTTTACTGTACCATGGCGGTGGCCGCCTGCCGGGCACAGGCAGCCCACAAAGACCCTGCGCTCCTCTCCCTCACCTACCTCCTTGCCGGTTTTTCGATGTATGTCGAGGACGGGCCCGGCCAT
Source organism: Methanogenium sp. (assembly GCA_041554835.1). Lineage (GTDB taxonomy): Archaea > Halobacteriota > Methanomicrobia > Methanomicrobiales > Methanomicrobiaceae > Methanovulcanius. The sequence continues at coordinate 553 of JBFFLM010000183.1, read as the reverse complement.
CCGGTGGGGACACCATTCCCCGGGGGGCTCGAGGTCTCGCAGGATGGGTGGACGACCTATTGCCCGGTCAGGGAGCATGCCGACGACGTGCCCTTCTCCATCTGCCCCTTCTGCCCGGCGCTCCAGTCCAAGGGGGTCCACCTGATCCGTGATCCGGATCAGAAGAAGAAGGTGGAGCAGAAGGAATACATCAGGAACTATTTCACCAATTTTAAAGGGTAAAGAGAAGTATTCAGGCGCCGGACCGTGATTGCCTATCCGTCATTTTTTGTGGAGGGCAAGGAGGAGCCCCGCGATGGCAACAACAGCGCCCCAGTAAGGCGCGATGGGGAAGAGCCCCGCATAGGACGCCGCAGAGATGAGAAGGCCACCGACGGCGATCATCAGGCCGCCCCGCCGGTACCTGTTTGCATCCTCGATGGGAGGTTCGGGTGTCGGGGGAACATCGCCGTACATGCCGCCCCGTCCACCGCTCCGGAAGACCCGGTATTTGAAAGTGGGACCGCCGAATCCCTGTCCGCCGGGCGACGGGCCATTCCGGCCGAAGACGTCT
>JBFFLM010000182.1:0-3677 GCA_041554835.1 Methanogenium sp. | reverse complement strand
CTTTTACCTTTTCTGTGATAATTTTCTCAGATGAGGGTTGCACCGGTATATCTGACACTTTGGGTTGGATGATGGGCGGACTCTCTTTCTTCTCTATGGTGGAATTCATCGATGAAGATTCCGGTCCGGTTTCAGTGATACTGTCCTTTGTTTGGGGAGTGTTCGGTTTTGATGGTTGCTTCTTATAGATGGCCCGGTATACAACCATCATGAGTGCAACAGATAGAATCAAAATAATGATTGCTATGAAAATCGGGTATATTTCATCCATTTGCATCACCTATATGGATTAATTAATCGGATTTCTCGACGATTAGGTATTCAAGATCAAGTTCCTTAATGACATCCTTGAAATTCTCCTTGATCCTTTTTTCCATAATTTCCATGTTCATATTTTCCAGATTGCGGACTTGCTGTGCAAAATCGTCCAGTTCCTCCTCGTCCTTGGTTTCAATCGGTTCTTCTTCAACGAGGTGATTCAGTTCTTCCTGGCTAAGTGGGGTCGGTTCACGAGGGGATACTTTATTGCCTGATGTTTCTGCACCGGCTTCGGGGGTAGTGGGAAGGGTCTCCGGTGTTGAAGCAGTCATATCAAAAATTTCGCGTGATACTGCTGATATAGAAATGCCTGTTCCTTTTGTCCAGTTATTCGCCCAATATCCATCATTAAATTCTATTGCAAGGTCCATTTGTTGAGGACTTAATTCATAGAGGTCTGCAGATACTGTTTTTGTAATGGTTGATTGGATCTCCTTGACTGCTTCTTCCCCATAGTGGGGGGGGTAGTCAATCATTACGCACCTGCCACGTTCCAGGAGGAGGGATGCACGGCGTCCTTCAAAGGTAATAATTGAGTATCCGGTAAATTCCGAACTTTCGATATGGGAAACCAGATTCATCAGTTTTATGTCATGTTTTGATTCGGCCAGGCGTCCGCGGGGGAGCTGAAAAGTGTTTTTTGGTGCACGAATTTTTGGATTTACAGAAGGTCTAAAATCAAAAATACTGTTAATTTCTCGCCGTTTTCCGCCAACTATGGTATTATGGGAGGCACCGTGGTCATTTACCTCTTTATCGAATATCCCATCTTCCTTTGCATGCAATTCGACATATTTCTGAATGATTGGGCTTCCTTTTTGATTTGAGGGGGTCGGGGATGATTTTTCTTTGTCTATTGGTTTATTATAGGATAGAGCGCTGGTGTCTGATGCATATTTTGTCGCCGAATCATCTACGATGCAGTCATTGTTAAATTCGAGACTGAGGTTGATTTGCGTTGGGGTGAAGGTGTACAGTTCGGCGTTAATATTATCATGAATGGCTTTTATTTCGCTGAATGCCTTATCGCCCGCCAGATGGTCGGATTGTGCAAGGATACAGAGTCCGCCTTTGAAAACCAGATTTTTCTTGATATTATGTATGTGGAGTATACAATGGCCTGTGAACCTCGTACCGGCAATTTCTTCCAGTAAGCTTGCCATTGTGATATTTTTTTTCACGGAATGAAGTGATCCACGGGGCAGCTGCATCCTGTTTAAATGGTGTTTCTGTAATCACATAAAGGTAGTGTATAGCTCTTTCACCGTATCCGGGTCCGGATGACTGTCAATGAATATTGGGCGGATATGGGTTTTTTCTTGAGACGAGGAATGGAAGCTATATGTTGATGAAAACTTAAAACACCTCTAAGAATAAAAAAATAGATACGGGGAATTGCAGAGTGAGTGAAAATCGTCCATTAAAGGATAAAATCCAGAAATTTATCGATGAAGTGATGGCTCAGGAAGCCGTCACATATTGTGCGATTGTATCCCGGACCGGACATATTATGGGAAGACATATGGATGAAGGTGTTTCGGCAGCATCATTCGCTGCAATGATAGCAACAATGTTTGCATCCTCCGAAGGTGCGAGCAGTATCCTTCATCTGCCTTCTCCAACATGGGTGGTGGCCGAGATGGCGGATAAATTTCTCATGGTTCGTGGTGCAGGGAAAAATGCACTTATTGCAGTAATTATTAATAATCAATCTGATGTACATTCAGTAAAGAGTTCATTGGCAGGAATTTGTGAAAGAATAGGGGAGGAGTTGTAATGTATACCATTCTAATTGTTGATGACAGCCCGATGATTGTTGATGTCTTCGTGGCAATGCTGGAAAGAGGTGGATATCGGCCGATTGCAGCATATAGTGGAAATGAATGCCTTGAAGTTCTTGAGGATGTGCGCCCGGATTTAATTCTTCTTGATATCATGATGGAGCCGATGGATGGATGGGAAACCCTGGAAAACATCAAGTCGAACCCCATCACTGCCAATGTTCCCGTTATGATGCTCACTGCAAAGCAGCTTACACCGGATGAAGCCCAGGAGTATGGAGCATATATTGAAGATTACATCATGAAACCGACGACTCACCGGCAGTTGTATGATGCAATCGAATATGTCCTCAAGAGGCAGGAAAAGATCAATGCGGATATTGAGGAAGCCCGCAGTAAGGGGGCGGATTCACAGATAATTGAGGAATATGAGCGCCTTTCTAAGAGCGCTGATGTATCCAAACGCCTCCTGAAGATTTTGGAATCCACATATAATCTGAACGACTCAAATGTCAAAGTCGGTGAGAATATTCAGCAGGCCATTGAGAGTATGGGGATGAGCATTAAATTTCAGGAAGAGCGTCTTGAACAGATTAAAAACGAACACATCCGTCCGGAATAATTTTCCCCCTTCTATTTTTTCTATTATCTTTCGATCTTATCTCTGCTCACGGTATAAATTGCGATGGTAAGAACCAGAATTGCAAGGATAGAAAGGGCAAGTTCCCATAGCAGAAGGGGGGTCAGGGTTTCTGTGTCAATAAAGAGCAGGCGACGTACCATTGCCGTTATCCCTGCAATGAGAATGGGGCGTACCTGGATGATATTGGTCCTTAGATAAACGAGGACCGTTTCCAGGACCTCAACAATGATGATGGTGAGAAGTACTGCATGCAATGCGTGGAGCATCCCTTCTGCTCCGTTGTCCGTAATCATGATCCAGAAACCGAGAGCTGTATCGTATAGAGAGAAAAAGGCCAAGGTAAGTAAGATGATTGCAATGATCAGATAGATGATCATCGTCCCTGATGATACCTTATCTACCATTTTTGACTGAAATGAGGTCTTCTCCCTATTCATTATCGCTCACTGATTCAATGTAGCATTTCATCCCATATATTACTTGTATCCTATTTTATTACTGAATTGGCTGTTTTTCCGGAATTGTGGTGCGCGTAATGTGCGCTGATTCGGAGGTGAAGAGAGGTTTGAATATTTAAATGACAGAAAAGTATTTATCTCCGCGGTACATTGTAATAATGCTGATTCGATCGACGCGCGGGGCCTGTAGCTCAGTAAGGCAGAGCGCCTGGCTTTTAACCAGGTGGTCGGGGGTTCAAATCCCTCCGGGCCCGTTGCCACCAAGCGATGACTGTGGCGCACTCTGTGATTTTTTCGCGGTGATGCATCTGAAAAAAACTCATTATGAGCAGGGGCAAAAGATGAGCACCAAAGAATTTTCTGTATTAAACCACGTGATGGTTCCGGAACATCACATCATGACGCAGGAGGAGGTAGATGACCTACTCTCCACCTATAAGATTACCCATGATCAATTACCAAAAATATATCATGATG
>JBFFLM010000181.1:0-3681 GCA_041554835.1 Methanogenium sp. | reverse complement strand
GAGAGGGCTTCGCGTGCCTCATCGATGTTGTCCTCGACAAGCACGATATCAACAGAGGAGACCCTCAGCACATCGATGAGCGAACGGGCGGTCCCGGAAAATCCGATGATCACCACATGGTCGCGGATCTTCCTGTTGATCGTCTTTGGGGGCGTTCGCTGGAAGAGCTTTTCCAGGTACGGGGCAAAGAGGGCCGGCAGGATGAGGAGCACGGTCAGGACCCCGGTGAACATGATGAGGATCATCAGCATGATGGTCAGTTCACTCTCGACCGGGAAGGGAATGCCGTACCCGACGGTGGTGATCGTCATCACGACGAAGTAGACGGCGTCCAGGAGGGTGAAGGGCGCCTGTTCCACATAGCGTACGATGACATAGACGGCCAGTGAATACAGGACGATCTGCACGAAGAGGAGGAGGATATAGAGGCGGAGGCGTCGATCGGGGGCGGCACCGACGACGAGGCGGTGCAGCTGCCGGATCACTTGTTCACCTCCCTTAACACGGCGCAGCTGCGGCACGGCCCGAAGGTCGGCTCCCCGCATTCGCTGCAGATGACGGTCGTCATGGCAGACCCCTCGCCGCACCCGGCAAGGTCGTCTCTCAGGCCCAGGAGGGCATATTTTGTGGACGGGTGCAGCCAGGAGTAGTCATCGAGCAGGCGGCGCACATCACCCCGCAGGGCGTTATGTGCATACGGGCACCCCCGGTCGGGAAGAAGTCCGACGTTGATATGGGAATAGAGCGCCACTTCCCGTTCGGGGACGGCCTCGAAGGGGCGGATACGCGGCACCATCCCCTCCGCCGGTTTCGGTGCCATCGTCAGGCGGTCCGTATCGCCGCGAAGGACGTTCATCATGACCGACTGCGCCTCGTCATCGAGCGTGAACCCGAAGGCCACCTTCGTGCACCCCGCCTCGCGGGCCACCCTGTTCAGGAGCCGGCGGCGAAGCACTCCGCACCAGGAGCAGGACCGCCGGTCGCCCTTGCGCAGGACGATCCCATCGATCGTCGTCCCGTACTCGCCGGCAAACGAGGCGGTCGTCCAGGGGATGTCATACCGGCGGGCAAGCTCCTCTGCCTGCGAGACGTCCCGGTACCCGCCGATGCCCTCATCGATGGTGATGGCGAGAAAGTCCAGGTCCCGCCGTTTCGAGAAATTCGTCGAGAGAAAATGCAGGAGGGCTGCCGAGTCCTTCCCTCCCGAGAGGGCAATACCAATCGTATCCGCCGGTTTCATCCATCCGTGCGTTCGGATGGTCCGTTTTGTCCGGGCCTCAACGCTTGCGAGAAAATGACGCTCACAGAGGTGAAGACCGGAATATCGCTGAAAAATAACTGCCTCCCGGCGGCATTTGGAACACTGCATGGCTGGTATCAATCAAAGATATATCATCTTCCGTGATAAACCCATACGTACACAATGCCTATTGATGCCGACGATATCCGGGAACTGCACCGGTTTGAGATAAAAACCCTTCTTGCCCTTGAACGTCTGATGAAGCGGTACCGCTGGGTGCCGGAGGATGTGCTCAGACGGCGGACGGGGCTTTCGGCATCGGAACTGGAGTACCGGCTGGGGCATCTGATGAACCTCGATATGGTCAAATCGAGTTCGGTCCCCTACAAGGGGTACCAGCTGGTCTTCAGGGGCTTCGACGCCCTTGCCCTCCATGCTGTGAGCAGGAAGGGGACGGTGACGGCTCTCGGGTGTCAGCTCGGGGTCGGCAAGGAGGCCGTCGTCTACGAAGGAATGGGTCTCGGGCCGGTGGCGCTGAAGTTTCACCGGGTGGGGCAGCAGTCCTTCCAGACGGTGCGCCGGTCACGGACCTATATGCCGGAGTACCGCCATTTTCCCTGGATCTTCGCGTCAAGTTTTTCTGCACGGCAGGAGTATGATGCCTTACACGCCCTCCATGGTGAGATCGCGGTGCCGGTCCCGGTGGACATCAACCGGAACCTGATTGTCATGACGTATATCCACGGATGCCCGGTGGTCCAGGCGACCCTCGAAAACCCCGCCGATGTCTTTGAGGAAGTGGTGGAGAACGTGAGGGGCGCCTATGCCCTCGGGTATATCCACGGCGACCTTTCGGAGTTCAATGTCATGGTCGACGGGAAGCAGGCCTGGATCATCGACTGGCCGCAGTGGGTGGACCCCGCCCATCCGTCGGCAGACGAGATCCTCCTCCGTGACGTCACCAACATATGCACCTATTTTATCCGCAAATATCATCTTGACATTTCCGTGGAGGAGACCCTTGAACGGGTGGTCGGTTGAAGGTATTCGGGATTGACATCATCAGGGGGTCGGTCCGCTCGCGGACAAAGCGGCCCTATTTTGCCCTCGTACAACGGGTGGACGGAGAGGAGGTCTCCGTAAGCGAGGTCTCCCTGTACCGCCTCCTCCGGACCGTGGCAGACGAGGAGCCGGATATCCTCGCGGTCGATTCCGTGCAGGAGCTTGCACCCACCATCCAGGACCTTTTTTCCATTCTCCAGGCGCTGCCGCCCTCAACGATGCTCGTCCAGTCGACCGGCGGCGAGAAGCAGGAATCCCTCCCCCGCATCGCCGGGCGCTATAACCTGAAGTTCAACAAATACGACCCCTATGCCGAGGCGCGGGCGTCCGCCCACGTCGCCGAACTGGGTGGCGGGGCCGAGGTGATCGCCTTTGAAAACACCTGCGATATCATCATCTCCCGCGGCCGATCGCTGGGCAAAGGGGGATGGAGCCAGAACCGGTATGCCCGCAAGGTGCACGGGGCCGTCCGGCAGACGGGGCGTGATGTGGAGGCCGTCCTCGACCGCGAGGGCCTCGCGTACACCCGGCACGAGGTGAAGGCGTTCGGGGGGCTCGGGCGTGTCCATTTCGAGGTGGCGGCGCCACGGGAGGATGTCCCCGTCAGAAACATGCGCATGCCGGATGTGCAGGTGAAGGTCTCGGGCCGCCGCCTCGACCGGCTCCGCTACCGCTCCCTCTCCCCGGCACAGCGATACCTCATCGTGGGCATCGACCCGGGGACGACGGTGGGTCTTGCCGCCCTCTCGCTCGACGGCGAACTCATCTGCCAGACGAGTTCCCGGCAGATGGCGATGCCGGATGTGATCGAAGCCCTGTACAAATCGGGTAAACCCCTCGTCGTCGCAACCGACGTCTCCCCCATGCCCGCCTCGGTGGAACGGATACGCCGGGCCTTTGCTGCGGTCGCCTATACGCCGAGAGGGGACATATCGGTGGAGGAAAAAAAGGCGCTCTGCGAGGGGTACCCGTATCACAATGACCACGAACGTGACTCGCTTGCCGCCGCCGTCACCGCGTATCGCCATTACCAGGCCAAGTTCCGGAACATTGCAAAACGGGTGCCGCCTGGCTTTGACCTCGACGAGATCCGGGCAGGCGTGGTCCGCGGCCTCCCGCTCGAGCAGATCATCGGCAGAAAGGAAGCCCCCCTTCCCCGTGAGGAGGAAGAGGAGCGTGAAGAGGTCGTCCCCGGCCCGCGTGACGACCGGCTTCTCCAGCTCGACGGCATGGTCAAGTCCCTCCGGGTCCATGTCGCCGACCTGCAGGACGAGAGCGCGGAGAAGGACCGGGAGATCGCCCGCCTCGGGGCACTGATCGGCAGGGAGCGCAGCCGGCAGGCACAGGACCTGAAGAAAGAGGCAGAGATCGCAAAACGG
>JBFFLM010000180.1:0-3695 GCA_041554835.1 Methanogenium sp. | reverse complement strand
CCTCTATACACGCGGCAATTGCAAGGAGCGGGAGAACCAGAAGGAGGAATTTTCTTCCGTATGTTCCGGCGGCCGCCACCGCATCCCCCTCGGTGCTCAGTTCCCGCCACACTTCCCCTCCGAGGAGGATGCCATACGCCCCTGCGAGAATAAAAGCGGGGATTTCAAATATGCCATGGGGGAGGACGCCTGCGAGAAAGAACAACAATCCCTGTTCCTGGCGGATCATCTCTGCAACGATGCCAATGATGAATCCATTGAGGGTTAGTATGAGCAGTGTGAGCATCCCAAATGAAACCCCTCCCAGAAACAGGATGGTCGAAGCCTGCAGGTTGTTGATAAAAATATTGAGGGTAACAATGGCGGGATTCTCGCTCATCAGCTGGGTGAAGATTTCTTCATTGATGAGCTCCATCAGCTCTTCTCCAACAGCCGGATTACTCGCTACCGCAATCCCTCCGATGACAGCGGCAATGAGAAATATTGCAAGGGCCAGAAGAACGGCCCGGAGTTCCTTCCGGTCACACATACAGCACCATCCGCATCATATCGCGTATTCCCGGGGCCATTCCCACCACGATCATTGCGAGAAGAATGAGGTGCCAGAGCGAATCACTGCCCCCTTCCCTGCGATATGCCTCCAGGATATATATCGCCGGAATGAGAACGGCAAATTTCAGTGCATACATGGAAAATGCTGTTCCGGTCCATTCAATAAGATGCGATCCGACCACATGCACTTCAACATATTTCATTTCGTGCAGGTCAATTCCGTAACTTGTAGCACTTGCGTCAAGCATATGTCCGTAGATCAGCAGTTTGTAGAGTGCGTCATTTGCATACTCCCAGCCAAATACATATCGTATGAGGGCCCAAAGGGCGCCAAAACTGATGAGGGACATCCCCAGAATGGTGAAGAGAACGGTCAGCGAAACCTGTGAATGGGTAAACCCGTATGACAGAAGGATAAGCGTTACCAGAATGCATGCGGTGACACCGCCCCAAAAATAGCCTCTGGTATAGGAATGAAGCAGCCCCCGTTTCTCGCAATTACGTGCAATGACGAGAACTGCGATGGTATAGAAGAAGACCACGAAAAAGATCAATGGCGTTACCAGAAGAACATTCCACGGTCTGGGAATGACACCTGTATCCTCGACAACACGCAGGACCCCCCCGAGTACAACGAACGGTATTGTTGCGATGATAAAATCATGATCTATTTGAATTTCTGTTTTTTTCAGCCACCTATAGACGAGATAAACTGCAATGATAAGGATGATTGCATACGTCAGGGTGTCGACGATAGTATAGGGTTCACCATTGAGTGTCGGGCCTACGTAATATTTGTATATAAAATCCCAGATCATTTAGTGATAATAAATGAGTGCAGACGGTATAAAATTACTCAAAACCCCGGTTTTGGACAAGTCAAAGTGGATGCAGCTGCCACGGGACGTTGTTATCGGGCATGATGTTATAGAACAAATCCCGAAGGTGTGCGAAGATCTTGGATTATCCGGCCCGGTACTAGTTATCAGCGGAGCAGGGACTACGATGAAGGTGGCGGGCGAACGAGTCCTCTCTCTTCTTGGAGATCAGTATGAAACCGATTGCTTTCTCGTTGATGCAATAAATCCGGAAACTATCGCAAAAGCTGAAAAAGCGGCGGCAGATGCTGAATTTCTGATTGGGGTCGGCGGAGGAAAAGTCATCGATACTGCAAAGATCACCTCCTATAATCTGGACAAGGTCTTTCTCAGTGTTCCGACCGCAGCATCTCACGACGGGATCGCATCATCACGCGCATCGGTCCCGATGGAGGGTGGAAGTGTTTCCCTTCAGGCGCACCCCCCGACGGCCCTGATCGCCGATACAAAAATCATCGCCGCTGCACCGCGCCGTCTGCTCGCATCGGGGTGCGCAGATGTAATCTCGAATTATACTGCGATTCTGGATTGGGAGCTCTCACACCGGCTGAAAGGGGAACCAATCTCGGAGTATGCAGTGGCTCTGTCGCGCATGACTGCCGAAATTACCGTGAAAAATGCGGGGGTAATCAGGCTGAATACGGAAGAGAGTGCCTGGACAGTAGTTAAGGCCCTGGTATCATCGGGAGTGGCAATGAGTATCGCCGGGTCTTCGCGCCCTGCTTCAGGGGGTGAGCATAAATTCAGCCATGCCCTCGATCAGCTTGCACCCGGCGTTGGTCTTCATGGAGAACAGTGTGGAATTGGTTCAATCATCACCATGTATCTACACGGGGGCGATTGGAGAGAGATTCGTTCATCCCTCCAGACGATCGGTGCACCGACGACCCCGGCTGAAATCGGGATTGATGATGAGACCGCAGCACGGGCGCTTGTCAAAGCCAAAGAAATTCGCCCCGAGCGGTTCACTATTCTTGATATGGGTATTACCGATGAGGTGGCACACAATCTTATCCGGATGTTGTATATGGAGTAATCATGAGCATGGAAAAATCTAAAATCACGCTTGCAGGAAAGAATCTTGCAATTGAGGGAATGGAATTTATTTATGAAGGTGAAAGCTCCGCATGTGAGGGATGTAAGCTCCATAAGGTCTGCCATAACCTCCGTCCAAGGCGCAGGTACAGAATTGTGAATGTCCGAACAAATACTCTGCATTCATGCAATGTTCACAATGAGGGGGCATATACGGTTGAGGTTGTTGTGGCACCGATACAATCTGCCGTACCTTCGGAGCGTGCCATACTGCATTCCAGGATTACCTTTGAGACGAACTGTACGGAAACCGGATGCCCGAATTTCTCACTGTGTAATCCGGAAGGGGTGATCGAAGATGAAGGGTACCACATTGAAGAAGTGTTCGGAGACCTGGAAAAGCCCTGTGTTCTGGGGAAGCGGATGGTAGCCGTCCTTTTTCGTCCGATCTCTGAATAGTGTTATTCTCCCCTCTGAATATCCGTCTTTTATTATCTTGTGCCTGCGGCATCCTTCCTGATAGTGTCAAGGTGGTCTGCCATAGCGATGATCTCACATATTCCCTGAATTTTGTCCAGCCATTGTGAAGGTATCGCTTTCAGGCCAAGATATGCTCCGGCCAGTGCCCCTGCAATAGCTGCGATGGTATCGGTATCCCCCCCGAGCATGACGGCTGCCGAGACTGTTCCGGGGTATGTTTCATTATTCAAAAAAAGCGCGACTGCGCAATGGGTGGCTGCCAGGGCGTCGAGTGAGGGGGTGAGAGGGAATCCGTTAAGATCGCCAAGGACGCCCTGGACTTCACCCTGGGTAACTTTACTCAGGGCGGTCTCGTATGCCTTTTCCCGTGAGGCCCCGCGGCAGAGACAGCTGATCATCGTATTGACAACAGCAGAGCATTCACATGCGACCGGGTGATAGTGTGTGAGTCGGGAGCAGGCGACACTCACGTTCCAGACCTCATCCGGCGGGTAAAAAATTCCAAGGGGCGTGCCACGCATGGCGCTTCCATTGCTTCTGCCGCCACCCTGTTCATAGAGTTCCCGTGAAGCATCCTGTGGGGCGCATCCATTCTGAACCCGTGCAAAGACCGATGTCGAAGTTGGTCCGTAAAACCGAGGATTTTTCGTATAGGCCGAAATAAGGTTGCGCATCACATCATTCGGATCAAAATATCCACATTTGATAAGAGAAGCGGCTATCGCTAGTGCCTGTTCTGTATCGTCGGTG
>JBFFLM010000179.1:0-3736 GCA_041554835.1 Methanogenium sp. | reverse complement strand
GGCGCAGTGCCGTTTTGATTCAGATCAAAGCGCCCGCTATCGAAGGGAGGGCGAACAAGGCAATAGTCGCACTCATTGCATCGGAAACCGGGCTGAAAAAAAGTGATATTATGATCCTCTCCGGTGCCACCTCCACGATTAAGCGGGTACGCATCCGTGGATGTACGCCGGAAAGTATGGCGGCTTTTCTTGCCAGGCGTCTCTGATTACCGGGGCCTGACCGGTCGCATAATGTTACTCAATTTCCCGAAAAAACGCCTGTGCATTCATATCCGGGATTTCCATCTGTTTATATACTAGAAATTCAAGTATCTCATTGCCTATGTACGGTTTAACACGATTATTCCACGGCATAGCACCAATGTACTCATCCGGAGGATTATTTCATGCATTTACAGGATACAACAAAGTATCTCATTCACCTGAAAATCGACATCGAGGGGGTGGTAGAGAAGTCCGATGTAATCGGCGCGATATTCGGACAGACGGAAGGTCTGCTCGGTGATGAGCTGGACCTGCGGGACCTGCAGAGGACCGGCAGAATCGGCCGCATCGATGTCCAGATAGTGGCGCGAAAGGGTATCACCAAAGGGGACATTCACATCGCATCATCCCTTGATAAGGCTGAAACGGCAATTCTTGCAGCCTCGCTTGAAACGATCGAACGTGTCGGGCCGTGTACTGCCGTCTTCGTTGCCGAACGAATCGAGGACATCAGGGTAACCAAGAGACAGAACATCCTGGAACGGGCTAAAGAACTGCTCATCGAGTCCTTTGATGAAGGGTCGATCGACACGGCCGACATTCTTGATGCGGTACGGGAATGTTCGCGCATCGAAAAGGTCGTAGAAATCGGAGAAGAACGGCTGCCGGCAGGACCCAATGTGGTGGAATCGGACGCGATAATCGTTGTTGAAGGGAGGGCGGATGTCATCAACCTTCTCCGGTACGGCATTAAAAATGCCGTCGCTGTGGAAGGGACCCACATACCCCCGACGATCATCGAGCTCTGCAAGAGGAAGACGGCAACGGCGTTTTTTGACGGAGATCGCGGAGGGGACCTGATTCTCCAGGAACTGGTCCAGGTGACCGATGTGGACTATGTTGCCATCGCCCCCCGGGGGCTCTCGGTTGAGGATATGTCCCGAAAGGAGATCATAAAACCGCTCCGAAACAAGATGCCCATTGAATTTATTCTCGATGCAAAGGGGTCGGTTAACGAAGAGGTCTACCACCAGCGCCTGAACGCATCCGAAGAGGCGGCACGAAGAACCGCGGTTGAAAGGGCGGGAACGGCACGTGAGGACAGACCCGGGACGATTGGCTGGCATATGGCCCAGGTTCGCGGGCAGCACACGGTGCGATTCCTTGACGCCGAGTGTGCCCAGATTGATGAAGCCGATGCTGACCTTGCCGAAGATACCCTGAAATCACTCAATGCGGAAATATGCGGTATGATCATCGATCGTCCGGTGGACCAGAAGTTTCTTGATCAGGCGCTTGCAGAACAGATCACCTACATCGCCGCTCCTGAATTTATCAACATTGTAAAAAAGCCCGTATCGATCAGCCTGGTAAAATTCGGCTGATCCCCATTTCTGCATTTTTATCCCCGTTTATTGGCAGACGGACCGGGCGGTCTGCGGCCTCCTCCGCTTCATGCGGTGTTCAGGCCGTTTGGGAGTAATGTTCATATCTACCTTTTTCTATTCCAGATACCGCCTCCAATAGCTTAAAAATCACTCATGAACAATAGTACTGCAGCGAAACGGTGAAGACGCGGAGTGGTTGGTGTGCATAAAGAAGAATTAATTAAGCTTCACAAGATTATGGCCGAGATCAAGGATAGCTTTGAAGCGGCAAATCCCGATTACGATTTCTCGGATTATTATGCCCTGAAGATTGATCCGAGTCAGGTGCATAAGAGCAAGATGGAGCATAAGCATGCAATTTTTGTTCTGGGCAGGGATATCGCAGAAATAATGGCGGATTCCGAGCCGTCCGCGTCCAAGCGCATCTCGGCCAGAATGGACGAACTGGCCCGCAAAACGCAGAAAGAAATAGATTATTTATCCTGATTTTTCATTTTTTCATTTTCCCGGATGAGATAGTCCGCAAGGAGTTCCGGGATGGGTGCGGTCATGCAGTGCCAGTTGGGTGTCCCGTTCACTTCCAGAACGGTATAGGAACCGTTGTGGTCAAGGAGATCGACACCGCAGTAGTCGATATTCATCGCTCGTGCAGCTGCAGATGCGATCTCCGCCATTTGTGGCGGGATTGGTTCGAGTGCGATACCGCATCCGCCCTGGTGGATGTTATGGGCAAATGAGGCGGAGGTGCGCATAATCGCACCGACGGCTGTTCCATCGATGACAAAGACCCGGTAGTCCCGGTCATTCTCAATATATTGCTGGATATAATACGGGCCTTCTTCCAGTTCACAGATGTCGGTAAACGGGAATATGCCGTTGCCGTCATAGCCGTAGAGCGGCTTGTACACTGCGGTCCCGTATTTCTCCAGAAATGCCGCCGCCTCGTCCAGGGAGGCGGTATAGATGGTATCCGGCGTGGGGACCTTCATCTGCATCATCCGGGCGGTGGTCTGGGCTTTGCTCGCACAGGCCGCGATTGCCGAGGGGTTGTTGACGACCCGGTTGGAAAGAGCGAGGGCACTGATCACTTCGAACTGGACCAGGTCCTGCCGGATGCCGCAGACCCAGATGATATCCCCGGACATATCATGGGAAAACGGGTCGACCGCACTGAGGTCAAGCTCTTCAAAATCTGCATCTCTTTCTTCAAGCGCGGCAATGACCATGCCGGTCGAGTCGTCTCCCGGTGTATCCGTTGGTTTTCTGACAATCCGTATCATGACTGCTCTCCTTGCACCCGATAATTGTCCTGCAGCCCGCAGGGTCCTGTAATGAGGTTGTACCGGCATGAATATGTATCATCCGATACCTGCCGAAAAAAGAGAGATGGAGATTGTTCAGTCGATCGTGTCCGGATCGACGATTGGATCCTTCTGGACAATGGGTTGTGCGTAATCATTCCAGACCTTCTCGCGATAGACCGGTCCGGAGTTATAGGTGCAGAACGGGATGAGTTTTCCGTTTGGCGTCGCATAATGGATGCAGCACCGCTGGACGCGGGCGGTGTCATAGTTGTAATTGTCCATGAAGTGCATGGTCCCGATAAACAGAGCGTTCCAGTGGAAGTCCCGAAGAGCGGTGAAATCATGTTTCACCAGTGTCTGGGCGATGATCTTCCAGAAGACCGTCGTGCTGTTCATCTTATCATTCTTCAGGGAGACCCGCATCTCGTTTATTCCCTCGATAAGCGTCTTGTATTTGTTGATCGAGCCCTCGTCCTGGTGCAGTTTGTCCGTCATCAGGTTGATGGCATGGAAAAATCCGTCCACATCGACCATTTCATTGATGGGGATGAGTCCTTCGTCGGTGACAAACCCGTAGGTTGCCGCACCACAGTGCTGGTGGGTGGTAAATCTGACCTGCGGAGCACCGGTATAGGTCTCGACAAGATCCGAGAACGGGATGACGCACGGGACCGGATAGAAGTATTCCTTTTTGAGTACGCCATCCGTCTGGTCTTCGATGCGCTGCATCAGGTCGGGGATGGTGACGCGTTCGCGGTCGAGATCATCCTCGCTTGCAGCGCCGGTGAAGGCGACCGGCTGGAAGTTCACCCCGCGGACCACCTCGATATTCTCCGCTGC
>JBFFLM010000178.1:0-3821 GCA_041554835.1 Methanogenium sp. | reverse complement strand
TGCGGTATACGGTCCGCCTGAGGATCCCTGCCGGAGTAATCACTCCTGTTCAGATGAAGAAGGTCGCCGATCTTGCGGATGAGTTCGGGACGGGAATGCTCCATCTCACCACCCGGCAGACGGTCGAAATTCCGCATGTAACCGAAGACGATGTGCCTGCCCTGAAGCTTGCCCTTGAGGAGAACGGCACTCCCATTGGAGCAGAGCATGAAACGGTCGTCAACATCACCGCCTGTCCCGGGATTGAGCGGTGCCGCCTTGCGAATGTCGATTCCCTGACCCTTGCCATGGATATCGACAGGAAATACTTTGGACGTGATATGCCGGTGAAGACCCGGATAGGAGTTTCGGCCTGTCCAAATGCATGCGTCAGCGAACGGCTCTGCGAGGTAGGGGTTACGGGGCTGTTAAAGCCGATACGGCACCCGGAAAAATGCACGGGCTGCGGCACCTGTGTCGAGTACTGCAAGGAGGATGCCCTGGACGTCGTTAACGGCGTCATCATCCTGAACAACGACAAATGCATCCGTTGCGGGTCCTGCGTCCATACCTGTCCGTACGATGTCATCACTGCCGGTGAACCGTGGTATCAGATCACGTTTGGCGGAAAGAGAGGGCGTCATCCAAAACTGGGGCGTCACATCATCACCGTATCGGGGGTGCAGACTGCATCGCAGGTCATTGATATTCTGATGTACAGGATATACCGGCATGCAATCAGCGGGATGCTCCTGGGTGACCAGATAGATGATGCATATGTTGATATCATTCTCTCGGAAATCCAACAGAAAATACCGCCGGAAAATATTATCTCCGAGTGGTGAAGGGCCCCGTTTTTTCCTTTTTTCACCGATGCGGTAAGTTGCAGGGTTTGCTTCTCCGGCATGAATGTTTCGATATGTGTTCTCCCTCGTATACGCTGGTAATGCGGCGTTTAATCCGCAATTATGGAGCGCATTGAATAATTGACAAAACCCACGTCCGGAGTTATACATTGTGCTACGCGGAAGGAACGTTCGTAATACATCATGCGATATCGTCCCAAATTGGGCTTATTCTCGGATTATGGATGTAAAACAGGATTTATTCTCTTTTGTTTATACTCCAAGATTTTAGGAATCCTTATATCCTTCGATAAGAGATAACTTTCTTGTCCCATGCGGGGACGTGCAGTAGTTACCCTCATCGATATCCGGTCAGGTTTCCCTGACGTTGTTCAGTAAATGTAATGCATTGCACTAATGGGTAATTGGAGGAAAAATAAATGGCAAAATATTCCGACACAATCGATCTCTATTCGGATGACGGAAAGCTGCTGAAGAGCGATGTCGTGCTGGACAAGATCAGCCCGCTCGTGAACCCGGCAACCATGAAGATCATCGACCTCACCAAGAGGTCCATCGCTGTTAACCTCGGCGGTATGGAAGCAGGCCTGAAGTCCGGCAAGCTCGGCAAGGGCAAGATCCTCGGCCGTGAGCTTGATCTCCCGATCATGGCAAACAAGGACGCCATCGTCGCATCGATCAAGGAAATGCTCGACATCGAGGGCGGCGAAACGGTCGTCAACGAGTTCAAGGGCGGAAACCTTCTCCTCGTTGAGGTCCCGAAGGCACGCCTCGAGGCAGCATCCACCTACGATGCAGCAATCACGTCCGTTGCAGCAGCAACCACCTACGCAATCGTTGACCAGTTCAATGTTGATGCATTCAACGCATCAACCGTAAAGGCCGCATGCTGGGGCGGATACCCGCACACCATGGACATGCCTGGAGCAGGCGTCTCCTCAGTGCTTTCCATCCCCCAGAACAACGAAGGTCTTGGTTTCGCACTCCGTAACATCGGTGTGAACCACATCGTTATGATGACCCAGCGCAATGCAATGCAGGGTGCAACCCTCGCAGCAACGCTCGAGACTGCCGGCGAATTCGAGATGGGCGGTGCAATCGGCCCGTTCGAGCGCCACATGCTCCTGCAGTACGCATACCAGGGTCTGAATGCAAACAACCTCGTCTACGATCTTGTTAAGGACAACGGCAAGAGCGGTACCATCGGTACTGTCGTCCAGTCGCTCGTCGAGCGTGCAATCGAAGACAAGGTCATTGCACCCGGCAAGAAGGGCGGTTACTTCCAGTTCTACGACACGAAGGACCCCATGATGTGGAACGCATATGCAGCAGCCGGTACCATGGCAGCTACCATGGTCAACTGTGGTGCAGGACGTTTCGCACAGGCAGTCTCCTCGACTCTCCTGTACTTCAACGACCTGCTTGAGCACGAGACCGGTCTCCCCGGCACCGACTTCGGTCGTGTCATGGGAACTGCCGTCGGTTTCTCGTTCTTCAGCCACTCCATCTATGGTGGCGGTGGTCCGGGTATCTTCAACGGAAACCACGTCGTGACCCGCCACGCAAATGGCTGTGCAATTCCGTGTGTGGTCGCTGCCTGTGCACTTGATGCAGGAACCCAGATGTTCACGCCAGAGGGCACCTCAGCCATCATGGGCGAGACCTACGGACAGATTGACGTGTTCAACAAGCCGATCCAGCAGATCGCAAACGGCGTCTGAATAGAGCACCGATCCGAATGACTGAAGCAGATTACCCTCAGTGCAGAATCGTCCCGCTTCGCATGCTTAAGCCGGACTCCTCGGAGAAACTTCTCAACCTGATTGTAAAGATCTCCGGGATCCGCCGCATGATGATTAACGGCCCAAATCTTCCCCGGACGGTACCGTATGGTCCGGCCCGGGGAAAACCGAACCCCAATACGAACAGAAGAGTCATCACCGTCGGCACGTCCGACTTTGAGCTCCATGTTCAGGTGGGTTCGATCACGCTGGAAGTGATGGACGATAGTGTAATTGAGGAAATCCGAGCCCTTTGTGACGCTTTTTTCGCAGAGAAGAATTTCCCGTATCAACTTCAGAGCGGGAGAAAATTCATGAAGACGCAGGCGTCGCTCACCGATTATGCAAAGTATGGTCCGAATGTGGACCCCGCAATAATTGGGCTCACGGACCCCCGGAAAAAAGAAGGTCCGATCATTATACAGGGAAGATAACGCATGCCGATTGGACGTGTAACCCAGGTTGTCGACTGCCGTGAATCCATGGGGATGGGAAAAGGCGGTGGCCTTGCCCAGCGTGGTACCATTTCAGAGTGCCGCCACCCCGACGTGATAGTCGTCGGCATGTCACCCGGTCGCAGACACGTCACCAAACCGGTATGTGACATAACCTCTGCCCTTCGTAGAGAGGGAGTGGAATTTTCGGTGAGCACCCTGGTGCTCAATGCCGGAAGCGGCGTACCCGCCGACGCTCCGAAGATTGCCGGTTCCGTGCTGGGAGCGTATTTCGGACTCTCGGCAAAGGAAGTATCCCAGATTGAACAGCATAAAGTTGCGATTCTCCACCACGGGAACGTGCGTTCCCATGTTGTCGAGAAGGTCCGGTTCATTCTGGCGCAGGCAGATGTGAAGGCAGTGGTGGTCTCACAGGCACCGATCGACTACGAGGACCTCGCAAAGGTCGGTGTGAAGACAGCGTATGTGATGCCCCCGGAGAGCGCCATCCGGACCAAAGGTACGGTGGTTGCAATCGTCGGCGGTGTCACGCGTGGTCAGACCCCTCCAAGGGAGAAACTCTCTGAAGTCATTCAGGCTGTAATGAATGAGATGAAAAAATCAAATTGAGGTGAAATATATGGCATACAAACCACAGTATGGTCCGGGAACTTCTACCGTCGCCGAGAACAGGCGCCGCCAGATGAACCCCGACATCGAACTTGAGAAAGTTCGCGAAGTCACTGATGAAGATGTCGTGC
>JBFFLM010000177.1:0-3842 GCA_041554835.1 Methanogenium sp. | reverse complement strand
ATTCATGGAGGAGAGTTTTCTCTCGACAGGGTCGTGGGAGAAGGTGCAGCGAAAGATTGCGAAGAGCAACGCTCTCTATGGGCCCTGATAAAAACTACAATAAAGAAAAATTATTTTTCCCCGGAGCGCTTCTCCCAGTATTCTTCAGCCTCGGTCTCCATTTTTTCGAGCCGTTCGTAGTAGTCGGGGAATTCGTTCAGGTGAGCAAGGGCGATCTTCCCGGTCATCAGGGGATCGTCGTTCGTCACGTTCGTTCCGGGATCCCGTTGTCCGTGTTCAAGCTCCACGTTCATGCCCGCCGTAAAATCCTCGACGGTAAATGTATCCCATTTGATTCCGAGTTTTTCCCCGATCTCCTTTCCTTCGGCATTGGTGAATGTCTTTTTCCCGGTCATACGACTGATCAGTTTCCAAGAGGGGATTTATGGATGATATACCTATTGCCTCCAGACAACCCGGTGAACAGTGTGCAGCAGATGAGGTCGTTTTCGGCAGATGACCACGGCTTTGCCCCGCAGGGTTCAGTGCTATCGGCCTTGTCTCCGGGAAACGAACCGTCCCCATCTTCCAGGGAAAAAAAGAAAAGCAGAGTGATATCCTGTGCCCTGAATGGCCGGATTGATAAAAAATAATACTCTATCGGCGGGCCTGCTCTCAGACCAGCTTCACCGCGGTCCCGTACGCGAGGAGCTCCGCGGCCCCGGCGGTCGTCTGGGACGTCGCGAACCGGACGTTGATGACGGCGTCGGCTCCCATCCGCTGTGCGTCGTTGAGCATCCGGTTGAGCGACTCCTGCCGTGCGTCGGAGAGCATCTCGGTATACTCCTGGAGCTCGCCGCCCACGACGCTCTTCAGGCCCGACATGATGTCCTTGCCGAGGTGCTTTGCACGGACGGTGTTGCCCGAGACGACCCCGAGAATCTCGTATTCATGCCCCGGCACCCGTTCAGTTGTTGTTATGATCATTTCTTCTCACCTCAGTCGAGAGCCTCTTCGATGACGTCCTCCCTCTTCCGGAATATGAGGATAGCAGCCCCGATGACGATGAGCGGGATTCCGTAGAAGAGTAATAGGATCGGGATGACCGTTAGCGAGAGGGCGGTGAGGACAAGCCCCGCCGCCAGCAGCAGGACTCCCCATAGAATTTGGCTCTGCATTCATGAAAACATGCGACGGTCGGGCGAATAAATCTTCGCAGCGAATACCCTCAAACGGCCTTCACCCGCACCACCTATTCCGGGACCGGTACCATCCCTCACAGAATACTCAGAATCAGGTACCCGCCGTCGTTCGTGGCAATCACCTCATGCTGAGGATCATACTCTCCCTCTAACCGGATATCCGGCGAAATCCGCTTCAGGTCACCATCATATCTGCGAAGAGTCAGTACGCCGTCCGAGAGCGTGAAGGTATCCACCGACCCGTCGGAAGCGAGGAGGACACATTCCCACGGTTCATGCCCGTCGGATGACTTCTCCGAGACGAGCGCCCCGGATGCTCCGTCGAAGGTGCGTACGGTGTACACCACCGTGGTGTGGTCCCCGAAGATCCCGGACTTCGTCTTCTCTTCTGTCGTCAGGAGGAGCAGGTTCCCGTCCACGCCCTCCTGAAGGGACCATTCAATCCCCGTCCGCCAGATCTGGCTTTCGTCGCCGGGGAATGAACTGTCCCAGAGAACCGTTCCTCCACCGTCGATCCGCAGAAGATGCAGGATATCGGACGTGAGCCGGGCATCGGGATTTGTGCTTTCCGGAACAAGGATCGCGGCATCGCCGTTCCTGAGCCCCAGCACCGGATGGCGTGAGGCAAGTTCGGGATCCCCGTATGCCTCCTGCCATGCCACCTCGCCGGTCTTTTCAATCACGGCGTAATACTCCCCCCACCCGGCAACCGTGCGGTCCCCCGGACCGGAGGAGGCGGCGACGATGGGCCAAACCGCCGGAGCTGTTTCGCAGAGAGTGGTCTTCGTCACCACCGTCCCGTCGGGGTCAATGACGGCAAAATCGCTCTCCCCGTCGAAGACGGAGACGCTCCCCCCGGCAAGGGCAGAAACTTCGGAATCCCATGAACCGCCCGGATTATTGTCAAAGGTTGTCAGCGTTCCCGGCGTCCCGTCACCGTCCACGAAGGCGAGCCTCTGAATGCGGTCATGGCCGTATTCGATGCAGACGATCGCAAATCTCCCGTCCGTCGTTTCCGTGGCATCCTCGAACCCTTCAAATTCAGCGGTGTCGAGGACGGTGGTCCAGAGGGCGGCACCGTTCCCGTCCGTCTTCGTGACCATGATGTCGTTGGGCGATGGCAGGGGAGGGATATCATCTCCATCAATATTGATGCACCCACCAGCAAAGCAGCTGCAAAATACCATAAATACCACTCCGATAACCGATACCAATGGAATTGTTCCATCTTTCCACATACCCGAACACCTCTCCGATGGAGATCTCACCAGTGTGGTGTGAGACATCCATCCTCAGGCAACAGTGAGTGGTATTGAACGTTATAGATACTCCTTTTCCACCCAGCCAAATGGTGATGGAGAAAGAGTCATCGGGCAGATTGCCGGAACGATGCATATTCCAATTGGTAATCCACATCAGGAGAACGGGGTCGTGTACACCTGTCAGGCACCGATCATGACACCGGGGGAAAGGATGTAAACAAGGGCAGAGAATACCCTCCACCATGGATGAAAAATCGAGGAAAATCCTGGGCATTCTGGCCGTCTGTGTCCTGGTCGTCCTCCTCATCGCCTTCGCCGCCACGACGGGACTGTCCCGGACGAACCTGAGGGATTACCAGGAAGAGGTCGGAGAGAACGAACGGCAGGTCACCTTCCTCCACCAGGACGAGGAGATCCTCACGGTTCTGGTGCGGGCCATGCCGGGTGCCTATGCCGACAACAGCACTTTCCCCATGATGGTGGTGCTGACCCACCCCGACGATGTCCGCATCGACAGCCTCTCCGTCAGCATACACCCGCCCGGAACCACCACCGGATTCCCCTACGGCGACATCTTCCTGAAGACCCTGGAAGGATATCCGACCCCCATGATCTCCTATCATACCGAGACCGAAGCAGGAAAGACGATCAGTGTCCTGGACATTCCCGATGTGGGAATGCAGGGATTGAGCTCCATCCGGTTCGATTACCTGATTCACCCGTTCATGGAGGCGGAGCACCCTGATGTATTTATCGTCTCCATCTCCGCAAAGCTCTCCGGGACCGGGGATCGCTGGAACAAATATGTCGTATTCCATCCGGTCGCTGTCGAAGTCGTCAGATGATGGTAATGAAGAGAGGAGATCGGAATATTCGGGGGGCAATCCCAAGCCTCCTTCGACCCCGTCTGCACGTTCTTACCACCAAATATGCATCAGGGGGCTGATGTTTCGCAGAGAACCCGGGAAAGACACAACGCCGTCTCCACTCGTCTCCGGCAGCAGGACAAACGTGCTGGTAAAGGGTTTAAGCAAAATTAGAATGATTACAATCGGCAGAAAAATGGGTTGGAGATTGAAATTCCTTCGGTCCAAAATCCCGAGGAACTATCCAACCCCATCTGGTAGAGAGCGACCAGAGGCAACTCTGTTGTTGCCTCTTCTTGTTGTAATGGCATCCCGCCATAACCGGCCTATCTCGGCATGGTCCGTCCGCCTCCCGGTGCGCTACCGGCGGCTGGATCGTTAAAGGTCATCCCTCCGGCGGCCGAACCGGCATTGGTGACGACGCTCGAGATCGTAAAGGTGGCAACCCCGGTCCCACCGCTATACGTCCCACCCGAGTAGAGGCCATCGGTCGCCGTGCCGGTCGAACTGCCGCCTGAGAAGACGGTGTATGT
>JBFFLM010000176.1:0-3854 GCA_041554835.1 Methanogenium sp. | reverse complement strand
CGGCTGTATTGGTGGGGTATCGGTTGTGCGCAAGCCACTGGTACCCTTCATAATCCTGGATACGGTAGAACTCGGCCACATCTTCAGGCCATCCGGATGCTTTGAAGATCCCGATATTTTTCCCCGTCGAAAAAAGGAGAGCCCCCGGGATTTCGGTATTGATCTTATTCATTATATGAATCAGAATATCTTCCTCGGTAGCTGCCGTACCCATTGATTTCGGATATGGTTTATAGAAGTATCTCCAGGGGATATGTTCCCTGCGAAGCCGTGGCTGCTCAGAGGTCGGGATCATCTCACTTACTTCGATAGTCCCCCATTTTTCCAGTTCCTGCTCCACGATGGCTTTCGGTTCGATAAGGTTGTCATAGAACAGGTGGAGGGCATAGTAGTCAGCATAGTCCGGATATGCGCCGTATACTGCATACCCTGCTCCCTCGCCATTTCCCCGTTCATTCATCAGTGACAGGGCATTTTTTATTGCCGACCCGTTCATAGGTTCCCCGGATCGGTCAATCACGCTGATTATTCCGCACATGCTACCACAAATTGTGAAGGGGGCCTTCCCCCATTTTAAGCTTTCCAGACAGGAAATGTCTGCAAAATAGGTATAATGCGACAACTATATATTATGATGGGTAGAAGCTTCTTTCTATATGGTAGATAATGATATTGTACAGGTGCTGGAGCGCATCCATAAGGATGGAATAAAATTCCTTCGCCTCCAGTTCTCAGATATCCAGGGAATACCGAAAAACATCGCAATACCTGTAAATCAGGCAGAAAAAGCTCTTACTGATGGCATTGGATTTGATGGTTCATCGATTACCGGTTTTGCGAGTATCGAAGCCTCTGATATGCTCCTCAAACCAGATTCCCGGACATATGCCATTCTGCCCTGGCGGCCTGAAGAGGCGAAGGTGGCCCGCTTCATCTGTGACATATATCTTCCAGATGGTTCTCCGTTTGAAGGGGATCCACGGTACATTCTCAAAAAAACGCTTTCTGAAGCGGAAAAATTGGGTTTTAGTTTTAATACGGGTCCTGAGCTTGAATTTTTCCTTTTTAAGATGTCGGAAGAAGGAAAACCCACGACTGCATTTCAGGACAACGGAGGATACTTTGATCTGGCGCCCACTGATCTTGCTGAGGATGTACGCCGTGACATCATTCTGGCGCTGACTGATATGGGTTTTGATATCGAAGCATCGCATCACGAAGTGGCAGAGAGTCAGCATGAGATAGATTTTAAATATGGGGATGCCCTGACCACCGCGGACAACGTCGTCACTTTCAAATTTGCGACCAAGTCAATTGCCCTTCTCAACGGTTTGCATGCAACATTCATGCCCAAACCTGTGTATGGGATCAACGGAAGTGGGATGCATATCAACGCGTCGCTCTTCAAAGACGGGAGGAATGCCTTTTATGATCCCGAAGGGCCCCTTCAGCTTTCGGATACCGCCCGTATGTTCATTGCCGGTGTGTTAAAACACATCCGGGGCATCGTGCGGATCTCCAATCCGATTGTAAACTCCTATAAGCGTCTTGTACCCGGATATGAGGCCCCGGTGTATATTGGGTGGAGCGCAAGCAACCGGTCCGCCCTTGTCCGTGTACCTGCACCGCGGGGGAACAGCACCCGTGTGGAACTCCGGTGCCCTGATCCCGCGTGCAACCCTTACCTGACCTTCGCGGTAATTCTTGCAGCGGGTCTTGACGGGATCAAAAATGGTCTTGTTGCACCGGGGAGTACGGATAAAAATATCTTCGCCATGACCGAGGATGATCTGGCGTCCGAGGGGATTGACATGCTCCCCGGTGATCTCTATACCGCAAACCAGTACATGCTTTCTGATGAACTCATCTGCGATACGCTGGGGTCTCATGTTGTTGCAGGTCTTGATGCACTGGCACGGAGTGAATGGGATGCCTTCAGGACTGCGGTCCATCCCTGGGAAGTCGAGCAGTACCTATCCAGGTACTGAATTTTTTTAAACGACGATGGGTGCAGGTTTTCGAATCAATGGGAGTATTTGGAGGTTCGTGGACATGAAGATAAGGGAATCCATGTCAGCCATGGCAAATTATTTTCTGAATAATCCAACCGGCCTTAGACCTCTTGATGGTGAATAATAATGGTTCTTGATAGCGGAGATACTTCTTTTGTCCTGGTAGCAACAGCGATGGTCATCCTCATGACCCCCGGGGTGGGTCTTTTTTACGGGGGGCTCGTCCGTAAGAAAAATCTAATCTCAATGATTGGGCTTTGCTTCATTTCTCTAGCAGTTGTTACAGTACAATGGACGCTTTTCGGATACAGTCTTGCGTTTGGTCCCGACATTTCCGGGATTATCGGCGGGCTGGATTATATTGGCCTCGTTGGGGTGAATGGGGGGGACGGGGCAATTCCTGATCTCCTGTTCATGATATTCCAGCTTTCATTTTCTGCAATTGCCCTTGCAATCATCACATCTGCTGTTGCAGAACGAATCAAGCTAAGTTCCTTTATTCTCTTTGGTCTGCTGTGGACGACGCTTGTCTATGATCCGCTTGCCCACTGGGTGTGGGGTGGCGGCTGGATGTCCATGATGGGCATTTACGACTTTGCCGGTGGTATTGTTGTTCATATCAGCGCAGGATTCGGTGCCCTCGCGCTTGCGCTGGTTGTGGGACAACGGCGGGGATACAACGAGTATAGCCTCGAACCACACAATATTGCAATGACGCTTCTCGGCGGCGCAATCCTCTGGTTTGGGTGGTTTGGGTTTAATGGGGGAAGTGCCCTTGCAGCAGACCTTGTTGCTGTCAATGCAATTGTTGTCACCAACATAGCAGCATGCTGCGGCGCTCTCTCATGGATGGCAGTGTCATGGTACATGGACAAACCAAGTACCTTAGGAATGATCAGTGGTGCGATTGCAGGACTGGGGGCAATAACTCCTGCAGCCGGCTTTGTCAGTCCGCTTGGCGCGTTGGTCATCGGCACCGTCTCCGGTCTGGTGTGTTACGGGGCGATGATCTTTCGGATACGGAGAAACTGGGATGAAAGCCTGGATGCGTGGGCTATCCACGGTGTCGGAGGTACCTGGGGAACAATTGCCCTGGGCATATTCGCCCTGTCAGCAATAGGCGGGGTCTCAGGAATTATTGACGGTTCGTTCCATCAGCTGGCTCTCCAGGTGATCGGTGTACTGGTGAGTATACTCTATGCCTTTGGCATGACCTGGATTCTTGCCAAAGTAGTGAATGCCACTGTCGGTCTTCGGGTGAGCTCCCAGGAGGAGTATGTAGGGCTTGATATTGCACAGCATGGGGAGTCGATGGAAGCGTGAAGCGGCTGATGAAGCCCTGGAAAGTATGAATTGGGGGCGGATCCGAACCTATGAATCCCATTCCCAACAAGTAGGGTTCTCCCTATTTTTAGTGATGGGAATTTTTTCCGGTGAAGACAAGTGGATGTACCGGGTACGGGTATAATGAACAGTGATGCAAATCCTCGCTGCAAGAGTTAAGCCTGACTCCTGTGGGGGAGATGGCTTGAACCTTCCTCGATTGGTTGTTGCGAAAATATTGTTCTCCATATGGTTACGCCGGATAGAGGGGGGCAAACCGTTAAAGAGCATGATTAAATGTAAGAAAGAACAATGCTGACGTCAAAGAGTGAGATGACATGAACTACCGGGGCCTTCTTTTCGATATCGATGGTGTCCTGCAGGTCGGTGGTAAAGTAGTCGATGGGGCGCCCGCGATCCTGACACACCTCTCCTCCCGTGGTGTGCCATTCAGATGCATCTCAAATACCACCCGCTCATCCCGCAGTACCATTGCGGCGCGACTTTCCACCTTGGGTT
>JBFFLM010000175.1:0-3869 GCA_041554835.1 Methanogenium sp. | reverse complement strand
GGTCACCCAAGGGGAGCAGGGAGGTGATGCAGCCAACACTCAGGAGAACGGCTGCAAGAAGAACCCCGGCGATGATCAGACTGCGGTGCATTGAAATCTACTCCTGAAGAGGTTTGATGCCATATATTATATTCCCCTCCACAGCCCCGCATCCCCCGCTTTGCCCTGACGGAACGAATACTTTCACCCTCCCCGGCGCCTGAGTTTAAGAGGTGGTTTGAATTTCTATACAGAGGCAGACCTGTGGATTTTGCGGCCCGGATTGCAGAACGGTGGCAACGTGAACCGACGACCGGAGTACAGGATGCAGCAGCATCGTATTCCTGCACGCAGAACCACCTCTTTCCCGGATATGCCGACCATTCGATGGACACCCGTAAATACGCCCTGATGAATGAATACGACGGCTGTGACCTCGAAGAGATCTTTGCCGGGAGCGAATGCCACACCTCCCAGGGTGACTGTTATGCTGTCCGTTCCATTGTTCCATGCCCCACCAGCCGCCCTGAGGCGGGGATGCTCTTCGAGGCCCTCACCCACGAACTCTGCCTTATCCACGGCATCGGACCTGCAACTGCAGGACGACTCCGCTCACAGGGGCATACGACGATAGGCAGCCTCAGACGCCATCACCGGTTCGGCGAACGGGCGCGGTCGATTGATGATCTAATTAAGACAGAGGACTGGGACGCCCTCGGCAGGCTTCTCTCCTCACGCTTTCGTCCGTCGCACCCCCATCACCTGCTCTTTTCCCTCCTGTGCCGGCCGGACGACCTGCTCTATTTTGATATCGAGACGATGGGACTCTTCTCGCGCCCGATCATCCTCTTTGCAACCGGCAGGATACGCGGAGGGATGATGCATATCACCCAGTACCTGCTCAGGGAGATCGGCGAGGAGCCGGCCGCCATCTCCATGGTGCTGGACGAGATGTCCGATGACGGTACGGCGCTCGTCACCTACAACGGGAGGGCGTTTGATGTCCCGTACCTCCAGGACCGTGCCGCCTACTATGGCATGCCGTCACCCCCTGAACCCGGCCACTTTGATCTCCTCCACCCGTCCCGGTCACGGTGGAAGTCGCACTTTGCCGACTGCCGGCTGGCCACCATCGAGGAACAGGCGCTGGGCATATTCCGTGAGGATGATCTCCCGGGAAAGTACGTCCCCGGGTACTATGCTGCCTACCTCCGTTCAAAAAACCCCGGACCCCTCGTTCCCATCGTGGACCACAACCGTCAGGATGTCGTAAGCCTTGCCCGTCTCTACGAACGGCTCCTCGAGGGCTGCCGGGAGGGATACGCATCGCAGGGGTAGAGGCCGCCTGCGCCGCCCTCCTCGGGGACCCGCATCATAGCGGCAGAATTGTCCACCGTGAGACGATCCCGGCAGCCCCGCCGGACTGCAGACCGCCGGCGGCACCGCTGCCTGAGCCGATTGCCCGCTATCTCGACGAGAGGGGGATTGCCCTCTACGCCCACCAGTCGGCAGCCATCGACGCCCTTGAACGCGGCGACCATGTCATCCTGACGACGCCGACGGCATCGGGAAAGACGCTCGCCTTTGCCATTCCCGCATTCTCCATTCTTGCGGCCGACCCTGATGCACGGGTGCTCTTTCTCTACCCCACCAAGGCCCTCGCACAGGATCAGCTGGGAACCCTTCGCACGATGGAGGAGAAGACCGGCATCAGGGCGGACCCCCGCGTCTATGACGGCGATACCCCGCCGCACCTGCGGCGACGTATCCGCGAGGAATCACGCATCATCCTTTCAAACCCCCACGAACTGCACCAGGTCATGGGCTGGCATTCGCAGTGGCGGGCGTTCTGGTCATCACTCAGACTGGTCGTCATCGACGAGGCGCACTGGTACCGCGGCATCACCGGGGCCCATGTGGCCCTCCTTATACGGCGACTGCGCCGGATTGCCCGGAGGTATGGCGCCTCGCCGCTGTTCCTCTGTGCCACCGCGACGATCGGCAATCCCGGAGAATTTGCAGGAGCGCTCACCGGGCTTCCCTGCCACACGGTGACGGGGACCGGGAACCGCTCCGCTCGCGAGTTTCTCTTCTACAACCCCTCGGCAGGTACGTCCCCGGCGGGCCTCTTCGGCTCGACCACGGCCCTTTTTGAGCATTTCCTGCAGGCAGGACACCAGACCCTCTGCTTTACCGGTTCGCGTCAGGGGGCGGAGGCGCTGGTGCAGGCGATCCGCAGGCATCTCCCCCATGAACAGCAGAACGATGTGGCCGCGTACCGTGCAGGCTACCTCCCCGGCGCGAGGCGGGCCCTCGAAAAACAGCTGAAGAACGGCAGTCTCCGGGGGATCGTTGCAACGAGTGCCCTGGAAGTCGGCATCGATATCGGCGACCTCGACGCCGTCCTCATCGCCGGGTTCCCCGGCACCCGCATGGCGACCTGGCAGCGGGCGGGAAGGGCCGGACGCGGTGAGAGCGTGGCAGCCGCCGTGCTCCTGGCAGGCGAAGATCCCCTTGACCAGTATTACATGCACCACCCGTCCGCCTTCTTCGGGGGCGGGGTGGAGGATGCCGTCGTCGATGCAGGAAACCCCTATGTGATGGCAGGCCACCTGATGTGCGCCGCCGCGGAGATGCCCCTTGGCAAGGATGAGGCACGGGACTGTTTCGGCGAGGGAGCACCGTCCGTTCTGCGGGCGCTTGCACAGGGGGGCCTTGTCACCGCAACCGGACGGGGATTCGTCTACTCGGGGACCGGGCGGGCGGCGGAGATGGTTGCCCTCGGCGGCACGGGCCATGATACCTACCGGCTCCTCTGTGGCGGCAGGGTTCTCGAGACCCTCAATGAGGCGCAGGCATTCCGTGAGGCACATCCCGGGGCGGTCTTTCTTCACCATGGGGTCACCTACCTCATCGATGACCTCGACACCCGGACCGGCACCATCAATGCCCGCCGTTTCGATGCGGACTTCCAGACACGGGCACATGTCACCTCCTTTCCGGAGGAGATAACCTCAGAACGGGTACAAGCGGAGCCCTGGGGCTCGCTCTCCTTCGGGCCCGCAACGATCACGGAGTCGGTACCCGCCTACAAGGTCACGAGATTCGGCGCCATGCTGGGTCTTCGTCCCCTCTCGCTTCCTGACCGGACCTTCGATACCCGGGCGCTCCTCCTCACCTTTTCGGAGGAGACTATGAGGATGACGGAGAAGAGGGGCGGCGATCCCGCCGGTGCCCTCCACGCCCTGGAACACGCACTGATTGCGATGATGCCCGCCCATGTCCTCTGCGACCGGTGGGACCTGGGGGGCTTCTCCTCCGAACAGTTCCCCGGCACCGCAGACCCGGCGGTGCTCATCTACGACGGGTATGCCGGGGGAGTGGGGCTGGCGGAGAAGGCGTTCGAACGCTTCCCGGCCCTCGCGGCATCGACGGAAGCGATGATCCGGGAATGCCCCTGCGAGGAAGGGTGCCCCTCATGCATCTACTCACCAAAATGCGGCAACGAGAACAGTCCCCTCGACAAGGAGGGCGCCCTTGCCCTCCTGGAATGCATCACGGCCGCGGGCGCACCCTGATCATCCGGTCATATCATCCCACGGGAGAGGTTATCTCCGGCACCCGGGGCCGGTCTCCTCGATGAAAATTCTCCGGTTGATGATGCGCCAGGCAAGGATCAGGCTGACCGCCTCTGTTGCAGTCACGTACTCCTTCCCCTCGAAGATGCGTATCGGGGAAACGCCCGTCTGCTCCTCAACCGCCCTCTCCAGGCGCCGG
The DNA here is from genome assembly GCA_041554835.1 of Methanogenium sp. Taxonomy (GTDB): domain Archaea; phylum Halobacteriota; class Methanomicrobia; order Methanomicrobiales; family Methanomicrobiaceae; genus Methanovulcanius. The sequence goes on along the minus strand of JBFFLM010000175.1, from coordinate 113 downwards.
ATCCTGTTGTGGCTCCGGTTGAATAGGTCGCTGTGCTGGCAACAATCCGATCCGCACCCCCATAAGTGGAACGGGATCCCGGTGTTCCGATATTTGCCACATCATTTTGCTCT
>JBFFLM010000174.1:0-3890 GCA_041554835.1 Methanogenium sp. | reverse complement strand
CCCGAAGACCGCCCGAATCCACCGGTCAAACCGAAGGAGAAGCCGGCAAAGAAACAACCTGAGGAGAAACCTGAGGAGAAACCTGAGGAGACAAAGGAGGTTGCACAGGATGAGTGATTCCAAGCCGTCATACAATATTCCGATCGGTCCCATCCATCCTGCACTCAAGGAACCGATTCTCTTCACCTTCAAAATAAACGGAGAAGTTGTCGAAGACCTCGACTTTGCCCCCGGCAAGGTTCACCGTGGCATCGAATGGATGGGCATGCGCCGCAACCCCGTCCAGATTGCTCATCTATGTGACCGGATCTGCGGTATCTGTGGGGTATCACACACCCTTGCATTCTGCCGTGCGGTCGAACAGATTGCTGAGATTGAGGTGCCTGAACGCGCCCATTATGTCCGGAGCATCGTCGCGGAACTTGAACGTATCCAGTCACATCTGCTGTGGGCAGGTGTCGCGGCCCACGAGCTCGGTTTTGACACGCTCTTCCATCTTGCTTGGAGGGTCCGTGAGGACGCTATGGATCTTCTGGAGCTCATCACCGGCAACAGGGTGAACTATGGCATTGTCCAGGTCGGCGGTGTCCGGCGTGATATCACAGAAGACCAGTTCCCTAAGGTCGATCAGACTCTTGCCGCATATGAGGACATCACCGCAAAACTGCTGAGACTCTTCCTTGAAGATACCTCCATTAAGGTTCGTTGCAGGGATACCGGTCTCATGACCCGGAAGCAGGCACTTGAGCTCTGCACGGTGGGGCCGACGGCCCGTGCGTCCGGTCTTGAGATGGATGTCCGTCTGGATTCGCCGTATGCGGCATACGGGGACCTCGACTTCACGATGGTCCTGCCGGACCAGTATGCGGGAGAAATCCGCGGCGATGTCTATGACAGGATTGTTGTCCGCCTCCTGGAGGTGGTTCAGTCGATATCCATCATACACCAGTGCATTGACAATATGCCTCCCGGCGGGGTAATGTGGGAGACGAAGTACGCAAAGATCCTTGCTACCTGCAAGAAGGCCGAAGGAGAAGCGTTCGGTCGGGTGGAGGCCCCGCGTGGCGAATGCTTCCACTTTGTCCGGATGAATAAATCGGAATCTCCTGAAGCATGGAAGGTGAAGGCATCTACGTATTCGAACCAGATGTCATGGCTCACCATGCTGAAGAATGAACAGATTGCTGACATCCCCATCATCGTCGCCTCCATCGATCCCTGCATGTCCTGCACGGACCGGGTCGCGGTCATCGGCAACGGAACGTCTGGCATACTGACAAAATATGACCTCCACCGCCTTTCAGTCGAAAAAACACGGAGGATTCAGGGATGCTGACCGCCGTAATGGCAGCGGTTGTCGGCTGCGTCGGCATTGCTGTCTATGGCATGGTATTCGGTCTGTTCCTGCAGGGAATTGATCGGAAGTGCGCCGCCCGTATGCAGGCACGCGTCGGTCCTCCCATACGTCAGCCGTTCATCGATATCGTCAAACTCCTCTGCAAGGACAATGTGGTCCCGGAGGGAGCTGTCCGGGTGGCCTTCAATGCAGCCCCCCTGATTGCCCTTGCCGCATCGGTCACCATCCTCCTGTACCTCCCGGTCGGCAGCATCATGCCGGTGCTCGGGGAATGGGGCGATATCGTGCTTATTATGTACCTGCTTACCGTTCCTGCCCTGGCGATGGTTGCCGGGGGGTTTGCCTCCGGGTCGCCGTATGCAACGGTCGGGTCCCAAAGGGAGATGGTCACCATGATCGCGTATGAGTTCCCGCTGGCAATTGCCATCATCGCGATCGCATGGAGGCTGTCGGTGGCAGGTATTACCGACCCCTTCCTGATTTCGACCATAGCACAGACATCCGTCTGGAGTATCGCCGGACCACTTGGGTGGCTAGGCCTCCTTCTTCTTTTGCTGGTGTTGACATGGGTGACTCCGGCAGAGCTTTCAAGGGTCCCCTGTGATACGCCTGAGGCTGAGACCGAGCTTGCCGGAGGTCTGCTCGTGGAGTACTCGGGGAGAAATCTTGCTCTATTTTCTCTCTCGGCTGCCGTGAAGACGGTCGCAATGGCGACCCTTGCGGTGGTGCTCTTCCTCCCGTGGAATCCGTCCTGGTATATTGCGATGGCCCCGACGGCAGCGCTCGTTGCAGATGCGCTCTTTTTCATCATCAAAGTCGTACTGGTGGTCTTCTTATCAGTGAGTGTCATCAGGGTGATGATGGCGCGGCTCAGGATCAACCACCTGGTCACGTTATACTGGAAGTATCTCGGGATTGCGGGGCTTGCGGGGCTGGCTCTCATCGTCCTTGATGTGATGCTGGGTATGGGGGTGGTAGCGTGAGTTTGCTTCCGGCCATCCCTGAAGTCCTCAGACAGTTCCTGAAGAAACCCGCAACGAATCTCTTCCCGGCAAAGTACCTGCCGCCATCGGTCACCGGATTTCTGCAGAAGGCCGCAGCGGGAGAGGTGGCAGTCCATCCTCCCGTGGAGACGCCCGTGAAGTTCAGGGGGAAAATTACCTATGACCGGGATGCCTGCATCGGCTGCAAACTCTGTATCCGGGTATGCCCAGCCCATGCGATTGAATTTCTCCCGGAAACAAAAACCGTGCGCATCTTTGTGACCCAGTGCATCTTCTGCTCACAGTGCAACGATGCATGCCCTGTCTCGTGCCTCCACATGAGCGGAGACTTCATGATTGCTACCGAGAATCGTTATTCCGAAGAGATGATCGTGGAATAGCACTCATAATCCTTTTTTTATATCGCCAAAGGTTAATTTAGAAAGAACATCATTCTCGTATCATATCCCATCCGGGAGAAGGGGTTTCGGGGTTTTCATGGAAGATATTGTCCTGATGGTACTGATTCTGGCCTTCACCGGGATGATCGCAGGAATCGGTGCCGGGCTCCTTGGAGTCGGGGGCGGCTTTATCATGGTGCCTGCCCAGTTCTGGGTGCTTACGGATTTTGCCCACCTGGACCCCACCCTTGCGACGCGTGTGGCCTTTGCCACCAGCCTCGCGGTCATCTTGCCTACGGCAATTTCAAGTTCGTACTGCCATCACCGCAACAATGCAGTGGACTGGGATAAGATCCGCCTGATGGCGCTTCCGGGGTTCCTGACGGCCTTTGCCGGTGCGTATGTCGCAACCAATGTCCATGGGGACGGTCTGCGTCTGATATTCGGGGTTCTCCTCCTCGGTGCGGCGGTACGGATGTTCTTCCGTAGTTCGGTGGGGAATGTCGAGACCATTCCCCATCGTGCAGTATTCTATATTGGCGGCGGGGCGCTCTTCGGATTTCTTTCCGGGCTTCTTGGTATCGGCGGTGGCTACCTGATTGTCATCTTTCTTACCGCGTGTTGCGGGTTTACCATTCACCGGGCAGTCGCCACGTCTACCGGGTTTCTGGTCTTTGCGGCGCTCGGGGGTATCATTGCCTACACGATATACGGCTGGGGAGTAACGGGCATCCCCGGGCCGTCCCTCGGGTATATCGATGTGCCGCAATGGGTAGTGCTTACGCTCACCAGCATTCCCGCCTCCTACCTGGGTGTCCATATATCCCGTCTGACGTCACCAAGAAAGCTGGAATATCTCTTTGTCCTGCTCCTCTGGGTAAGCTCGTTGAAGATGTTCGGGCTCTTCTGAATCCTAGAGCAGAAGAAAAAAGACGAGGGCAATGAGGAACAACACGATAAGGAGTGCGACCCAGATGTACGGGCGCTGGCGCTGACGCATCTCATTCATCTCATGCCTGAATGCTCTCTGGAGGTTCGTATTTTCCTGCTGATTTTCCGCGTCGAATTCGACGACAAGTGGTCCCGCATACCCACAGTCCTTGCAGCGGTAGGTCCACCCGCCATAGCCCCCGGCGACGGGGTAGATGT
>JBFFLM010000173.1:0-3938 GCA_041554835.1 Methanogenium sp. | reverse complement strand
GGTCGCCTTCGGGGGGTGCGAGGGGAAGATGCACCGCAGGCAGGCGGAGAGGCCGGGGACGACGGTCGTCGCCTGACCATAGCACCCGGAGATGGCCCCGTGCATCAGTGGTATCCTCTCGCGTACCGCGGCGGTGTTGAGCACATCGCGTACGGCAAAGGTGTCGAGGGCGTCGACGATGGCATCGGCCCCCCGTATGATGGCGGCCGCGTTCTCCTCCGTGATCTTCTCGCCGACCGGGATTACCTCGACATCCCTGTTCAGGGCACGGAGGCGCCGGGCGGCGCTTTCCACCTTGGGCGTCCCGATATCCGCGTCTCCGTGGAGGAACTGGCGGTTCAGGTTGGAGAGGGAGACGGTGTCGCAATCGACGATGACCAGTCTCCCCACGCCCGCCGCCGCGAGGTACGTCGCCGCCGGTGACCCGAGGCCGCCCGCTCCCACGACGACGACCGTCGCGGCGCTGACTGCCTCCTGCCTCTTCTGGCCGAAGATCATCTCCTGGCGGGCGTAGCGCCCCTCGCCCACCTGTTCCTGGTTCCCGTCTCCTGCCGGCATCGTTCTTCCTTTTTCAGGTTTGCGGGGCAGGCGCAATGAAGGTATTGGAAGCATCCCCGCCGGGTATTCGTTCAGATGAAGCAGTCGTCGGCCGCCCGGTAGGTCGCAAGCAGGCCCGATGCCGCATCGTCACCGAGGACCGCCGCCGTCATCCCGTAGAGTTCGGCAAAATAGTCCGGCGCGAGGCAGCAGAGGCTCTCCTCGCCGGCGTCGATGAGGGCAAGGAGATCGGCGAGTTCGTCCGTGCTCAGCCGTTCGATCCTCCGGCGGAAATCGGCGGCATCCGAGGCGTAGTGGTTGGCGACCGGGGGAAGGATGGAACGGTATGCCGCCCCCGACTCGCTGCAGTCCGCCCCCTCCCATTCGGGGGCGAGTTTTTTGAGGATCGTACTGTCGCGGGAAGTGAGTGTGCGTGCCATTGTTCGTCGGTCTCCCTTGTGATAAAAAAGAGGGAACGGAATGATATATGCGTTGTGAGCCGTGGTCCGGGCGCAGGGTTACGGGGAGGTTGCCGCAAGAAAGGGTGCGGGGTACTCCACGGTGCCGGCGACGCCGATGAGTGCATGGGGTTCGAGGGCCAGCACCATGAAGGCGGCGTCCGGGGCATCGAACGGTGCGGTGATGCCGTGGTCCTTTGCCGGAACGAACCGGAACCGCGGATAATAATCCGGGTGGCCGAGCACGACGATGATCTTTTCGCCCTTCCGGTGGCAGCGGCGGATGCCCTCCTCGATGAGGCTGGTGCCGATGCCATGGTTCTGGCGGCCGGGCAGGACGGCCACCGGGGCAAGGGCGATGGCCGGGGTGCGGTCGCCGTCCGGCGAGACGATCGCAATCCGGGAGAAGAGGACATGGCCGACGATCGCTCCGTCCTCCTCGGCCACGATGGAGAGGTCCGGGTCGAACTCCGGCAGTTTTCGCATCGCATCGACGAGACACGCCTCGTCCTTCTGGCCGAATGCCGCGGTGGTGACACGCGCGATGGCACGGGCATCGTCCGGCCGTTCAGATCGCAGGAGGAGGTTCATGGGGCATGCACCATGCCGCGAAATGTCATGGCAGTATCTTGGCGTGCGTCAGGAAAACCTATTCGGTCGAAGGAGCCGCCGGCTCCTCCGGTTCGCCGCCGCCGATGCGCCGCCCCTTCATGGCCTCGGTCCGGATATCCGTGGTGGCGTTCTCGATGGTGACGAGCGCCCGGCTGATCGTCTCGGTCCTCTTCTGGATGCGGGCGAGGATCCCGAGGAGGTCGAGGGCGATCTGGCGGTACTTCCCCGCCTCGCCCGCGGTCTTCATCCGGATGTAGTCTTCCTGGAGCGTGTGGGCGACGGGGAAGATGTCACGGTAGGAACAGACGAAGACCCGCTCCGTCCTCCCTGCGGCGACGAGTTCGGGTGCCGCGTCGATGACCCCTTCCGGGACGACCAGGATCGCCTGCGCCGTGGTGTTCGGGAGGTTCTGGTACTTCTGCACCCTTCCGATCTCCCGTTTTACCCGTGTTACGATCTCCCGTTTGAGCTGTTTCTGCCGTCCGGGCTCCTCCGAGCTCTCGTACTCCTCGAGGACCTCCATCAGGTCGGGGAACTTCGAGTCGATGGGGATGTATTTGCCGTCCTCGAGGTTCCAGGCGAACTCGACCTCGCCCGACCCGGTCCGAAGCGGGGTGACGACCACGCCCGCCCGGATGCTCTCGGCAAGGGCCTGGCGCAGCCGCTCCTCGCCCATCGCCCCGCGGGTGGAGGTGCCTGCCACCGCACGGGTGAACTGGCGGATCATCCGGTTCATATCGGCAAGCTGGGCATCCCGTTTCGTCTCGATCTCCTCTCTGGCCTTGCCCTGGCCCGCAAGGAACTGCTCGTAGGACTCCTTCTGGGCCGTGTAGTAGTGCCGAGTCTCCTCCATCCATTCCTGCATCCTCGCTTCCCGCTCCTTGTCCGAGGTCCGGTGCCGCTCTTCCTGGGTGCCGAGGAGGTCGCGGGTGTGGGTCAGGTGGTCCATGAGGCGGCGTTCCCGCTCCTCCTCGAAACGGCCCCGTTCCCGTTCGATCTCATGCCGGGAGGCCTCCATGGCCTCAAACCCTGCCCTGACCGCCGCGATCTCCACCGCGAGGGTGCCAAGGGACCCCTCCCCTCCCCTCAAGGGCGCCGTCCCGGCCCGTCTGCCGAGGAGGTACCCCAGCACGATGCCGGCGCCGAGCGCGATGATGGCGGTCGCTGCAATAATCATGAAATCTGCCATGGAGAGCGGTTTTTTGTCCGCCCTTCAAAAGGTTTGTGCAGGCGGGGCAAAAGTGCCGGTACCTCACGGAGGGGGAAGACCTATGCCTGATTGCCGCGTCACAGAGCAGATATGCTGATCATCGGGCATCGCGGGGCCCGCGCCCGCGAACCGGAGAACACCGTCCGTGCGGTCAGGGAGGGCCTGCGGTGCGCCGACTTCGTCGAGGTGGATGTCCGCCTGAGCGCCGACGGCGTCCCGGTGCTCATGCACGACCCGGATGTCGACCGGACGACCTCGGGGACGGGATACGTCCGGGCGCTTACGTTCCGGGAGCTCCGGGCACTCGATGCGGGATTGGGTGAACGGATCCCGACGCTGGAGACGGTGATTGCCGTTGCCGCCTCCTACCCGGGCAAGGGTCTCTGTATCGAGATCAAGGAGCCCTGCGTCGTCCCTGCCGCGGTGGCGGCCCTTCAGCGCACCATGCCCGACCGGCTGATGGTGACCTCTTTTCATCCCCGCGTCCTGTATGGGATACGCCGGCTCCTTCCCGGCGTCCCGACGGGGCTTATCGCAAAGCCGCCGATGGGCCCGGTCATTCAGGGTGCACTGGATGCAGGGGCGGCCAGCCTCTTCTTCAAGGCCGGGGAGGATGACGAGGCCGTGGCGCAGGCCGCAAGAGAGGCGGGGCTCGCCCTCTTTTTCTGGACAATCAATGATCCTGCCGCCTGGGAGCGTGCCGCCACTCTCGGGGCTGCAGGAGTGGTGACCGACGATCCCTGCCGGGCGCACGAGTGGCTTGTGCGGTGGCGGATGCAGGTTCTCGAAAAATGAGGAGGTGAAGGTTCAGCTGCCCTGTTCGACCAGTGCAAGGGCGTCCTCGGGAAGGAGGACGTCATCATACGAGCCGCTGGTCGCAGGGACCGTGAGGGTGAACCCCGTGGTCCCGTCGAGGCCGACCGTGCCGTTCTCCATCACAAAGTCGAGGAGGTGGCCGCCTGCCGTCCGGTCATCCGTGAGAAAGTGGAGGTGGAAGCCCGGTACAGTGATGCCGTCGCCGGTGTATGCCGGTGACCAGATGCCGACGACCGTCCCGCTGACATTATGGAGGATGAAGACCGACTGCTCCGCCACGACCTCGGTGAGCGGCCGGTAGGGGG
>JBFFLM010000172.1:0-3965 GCA_041554835.1 Methanogenium sp. | reverse complement strand
GGCCGAGGTCTTTCAGCGGCTCTACCTGCCGGGGGCCGTTGGTGACGGAGAAGACCTCGATCCCTTCGGTATATTCTGCCGGGATTGCATGCGGGACCCCGGCGATGACCGCAAAGTCGGGGGCCTGCTCTCTCAGGATCGTCCCGAAGGTCTCGCCGGTGGCGCCGTATTCGTCCAGTGCCCCGTGGAGTTCGGGGTCGACCCCGCCATTGTTCAGTCCCTGCAGGACGCGTGCGGCGTCCCGGCGGACCTTGTCAAGGCCCGCATCCTCGAGGTTTGCATAGTAGGTGATATCTGCATCCGGCCAGGTTTCATGGAGGGCCAGAAGGACATCCGCAAACATATACGCGGTCTCCTTTTTTGCATTGAGGATGGCAATTCCCTTCTTTCCTTCCTCTATGCATTCCCGGAGGCGCGTGGCTGCCACGTGTTTGAGATCCCCGCGCGACGGCTGGATATATGATTTATATGCCGCACCCCTGAGGCGTTCCACTTCGTTTGCGGCGTCAAGCAGCCGCCTTTGGCGGTCGAGTTCGCCCTCCGAGATCCAGCCTGCCTCTGCAGCGGGTTCGAGCGCCGCCATCACTCCCTGGATATTCTCCCTGAACCCTGCGTGCACCTCGATGGCTATTGTGGGGGTGGTGATGCCGGAGTCACGGATGGCAGCTTCCATGTCTTCTCCTATGATGAGCGAAACGCAGGTGCCGACGACCGCCATTCTCGTTGGATGGAACCGTTCTTCGGCTTCGATGAGGACTTTTTCAAGAACGTCCTGGCCGCCGAGGATGATCTCGGTCTCGCCGAGCGACGTGGTAAGCACTCTCAGGCCGTCCTCTTCCAGGAGGCGTGCGTGTTTGAAGGAACAGCCGGACGGTCCGTGGAGGATAGCGAGGTCGACACCAAGGTCGCGTGCCGTGTAGAGCGCTGCAACAATAGAACTCGGGCGGGGTTGAATATACTGCATATTTCTTATCTCCATGTTTTTACCGCAAGGACGATGGCACCCGTCCCGGCCTGCGATTTGGCCAGCGCAGCACCCTCGTCAAGGGTGGCAACGATGGCCAGTGGTGCGACCGGGAGATCATCGGTTCTGCAGGAACGGTACTGGTCTCCCACGATGATGACCGTTGCCGGTGTGGTATTTTTTATCACTTCTGCTATATCAGCAAATGGAAATCCTTCACAGACCGTGGAGGATTCGGCTCCCACGACGAGGGTGAGGGGGCACCCGGGTGCATGGCGCCGTGCGAGGGCGACCGCATCGCAGGTGGTGGCACGGCAGGCGCCGGAGTTGGCGTTGTCGACGATCGTCCTGTCCCCGTCCTCCGTCACCTGCATCCGTGCTTCCAGTGCCGAAAATGTCGCAAGGGATGCCGGGTCTTCGCCGAGGATGCAGAGGGCGGCAACGGCGGTCATGAGGGGGATGCGGTACCCGACGATTGCAAAGAGCGGGTTGGTGAAGGAACCGGTGATGCCGCCATATGCGTAGGAGCAGCGGATGCCGTCGAGGGAGACGATGTCCTCTGTTGCAAGCGAGTCCGGGATGGCCTCACGGATACCGGGGGCGAGGAGCACCCGGCCGCATCCGGCAAGCATTCGTCTTTTTTCTGCAAGGGCGAAACGCTTCCCCCCGGCGATGGCATAATCGATGTCCGAGGTCAGGATGCCGAGGTCGCCTGCCCCGGAGACGCCGATGGACTCTTCTGCAATCAGCCAGGCCTGCGCGGATGCGGCCTCTTCGGCGGCGTCAATCAGTGATGCCGGGGTGATGCTTTTTTTCCAGAGCATCTCTTTTCCCGGACAGCGATACGTGCCGGTGGAGGTGTGGAGAATGCCCGGTCCCCGCATCCCGTGGGCAAGGGCGTGGGCCGTCGTCGTCTTTCCGCGGGTCCCGGTGATCTCGATGCATCGCGTAAGATGCAGCGGGGCAAGGATGGTTGCCACGATCTCGTGATGGGTGGTATACGTCGTGCCGGCGATCTGCATCAGGGGATGGTCCGGGTCAAGATGCACCGGGGCAGCAATCAGGTCATAGCGCCGGGACAGTGCCTCGGCAGAGGAAATGCCCTCCCGGCCACGGTAGACATCGACACAGTCGACCGTATGGCCGAGAGAAGAAAGGTGGCGGGCAATTACCTTCCCGCCATGAATGGTGTCCAGCACCAGAATATTCATAGGAATGTCAGGCGTGCTCTTCGAGAACATTGTACGCATTTCTGATCATCAGGTCGGCAAGGAGCGGGTCCGCTCCGATCGGCTGGGCATAGAGGAGCGGAACGACGGTTCCGTCGGCAAGGGTGAACTCTCCCTTGTAGCTTCCCTCGTCAAGGCCGAGAATGCCCGGGATGTCCACGAGAATGTGGATGCCTTTGGCGAGGAAGAGGGGAACGACGATCATCTTTTCAATGTCTTCTGAACGGAATTCTTCAAGGACTTCCTGCACAGTGGGTTCGTTGATGCTCATGAACGCTGATTTTACGAGAAATCCGTCTTCTTTTGCGGCAACCATTGCCGCGGTGTTTTCGATGAGTTCCTTGTTATACGGCTTTTTGCTGCCATGTCCAACGAGTAAGAATCCTGTCTTTGCCATATATTACAATGTACTACGATACGCAATAAAATAATTAACGATGTGTTTTTGTTGTCCCATCCGCAATGGTTATGTAATGAGTGATTTTGAGCGGGAAATAGTCCATTGCCTGAACTCGTTTTTTGAGGACTCCGGCGTCGGGGGCTTTGCCTACCGGCTCAAGCAGGCCCGCTTCAACACCCAGTACGTGGATGTGATCGTCGATTCCCTCGACCCCCGGTACTATCTTGCCATCGAATGTAAATCCCTGAAGGGAAGCAAGATCTATTTTACCCAGCACTTTCACAAGGACAAGAACGGAACGCACCAGGTCGATTCGATATCCGAGTTTCTCACGAGGACCGGCCGCCGGGGGTACCTTGCGGTGGAGTTTCGGGGAGGGTCGGGAAAACCCAATGAGGCGTACCTGCTTCCCTGGCATACCATTACCACCGAATATGCATCGTGCCCGGGCATCACGAAGGACCAGTTCCGGGAAGGGATAGCGCTGACCCGTTCGAAGAGCGGCTACACCCTTGAGCAGTTATGAGAAAAGACCTTTGGTGTTGAAGGAAAACATATAGAGCACTTATGATGGACCCCTATGATCGTTATGAACTGATGGTGGGTGGAGAAGTATTGAAGAGCCCTCTCGTTCTCTCCTCCATGGCCGGCATCGTCGATGCTGAGTATGTGAATGCCAGAAAGGATTTTGTCGGCATGGCCTGCATCGGGGGATATTCCATCGATACGAAGACAATGGATGCGAGCCGGGCGCTTGCAAACGCCGGGCGCGAGGAGTTTTTGTATGACGACCCTGTTGCCGAACTCACCGGTCAGGTAGAGCTGATGGCAGGGACCGGCGTCGTCTGTGCCCTGAACCTGCGGGGGTCGTCCCCGGCGTCCTACCGTGCCATTGCAGAGGCGATCGGTCCGTCTGTCGTCTATGAGATCGATGCGCACTGCCGGCAGGAGCCGATGATTGCCGCCGGGTGCGGAGAATACCTCCTGAAGCACCAGGACCAGCTCCATGCGACCATCCGTGCGCTCAAGGACGCCGGGGTGACTGTCTCGGTGAAGGTCCGGGCCGGGGTCGCCGAGGATGACCGTCTGCTGGCACGGGGCATCTGGGAAGCGGGGGCGGATATCCTCCATGTGGATCTGATGGACTTCGGGCACACCAAACTCCGGCAGATCCGAAACAGCTGCCCGCTGCAGATCATCGCCAACAACTCCATCAATACGTTCTCCATTGCAAAGGACATGCTCTCCCACGGGGCGGACATGATCTCGCTTGCCCGGCAGGCAACCCCGGAGAATCTCGGGTCCCTTGAGGCGTCCCTTGCCCGGTATGCCGATGAGACGGGGTGGTACAATGCCCCGAAACAGCTCTGCC
>JBFFLM010000171.1:0-4002 GCA_041554835.1 Methanogenium sp. | reverse complement strand
ATCACCGCCAATCGTCGCGCCTTCCGCCGCTGCCGCCGTTGCGACAATACATGCGACGAAAAGAAGAACCGTTACTGTTTTTCGGATCATAGGAAGTGATATTCCTGCCGAATTACTTATCTTTGATGGTTGAATATTGTGGCAAATCCGCTTTTTTCTCTGTTCAGTATGGGGAAAGCGGAGCTCTTATGTGGAAACTGACGGATACGGAAATCGTCGTCTATCCGTTGCTGACGTTCGTTTGCGCGGTTGAAACCCACCGAGGATCATCGAATCATCGCCGGAGGACACTCCACTGGATATTTCCGTCCATGATTCCCGGATATGTCCGGGCGATAATATGAGGGAGACGATCCGTCCCCGCCTGTCTCATCGTCATCCGTGAATGGACACAGTCCGGTTCAGCAGTTCGTCCCCCTGTGCCGCTGCACCATGCAGATGGCGACAAAGGCTGCCGCGGTGAGGGCGATGTACATGATGCCGATGATCGTCATCCGGATGAGGAAGAGCCAGGGGGTCGGGAACTGGGTGAGGGAGGCGATGACCATCGAGGGAAAGGCAATCTGGAGCACGTTTCCGGTGGCGGCGCCAAGAAAGAGCGCACCGAAGATGGCCGGATACCCTGCGCAGGACCGGTAGCGCTCCCGTGCGGCGAGGACGAGGATCGGGGCGACGATCATGAGGGGGGTCATGAGCATGAGGGTGATGGCACCTACTGCATAGCCCATCTGCGAACTTCCGAAGGCAAATGCCACCAGAAGAACGGCGTCTCCTCCGAGTGCCACCGCGGCCTGCCCAGGTGCCGGGAGAGGCAGACGCGACAGGACGGCATAGAGCACAATGCCGATCAGGGCATGGTACAGCCCCTGAAGGAAAAAAATGAAGACTATTATAAAGAAAAGGCTTCCTGCGTCAAACATTACCCTGACCCTCTCTCTTGGTCCACCAAATGCTTTCCGGCAGATGAGCATCACGCCCCCTGCCAAACAGCGATATCTGGTTACTTCCTCCTCGCCGGAGCGACGGGACTCTCACAGACGAGCGCCCCCAGACCGGGCAGGCCTCGATGCACCGGCTGTCGGGTATCCGGAAAAAAATCAGACGTGGCGTCCAAGGAAGTAGACGCCGACGCAGATCACGCAGATGGAGATCGCCATCCAGAGCATATCGAGGGAGGTGGTAAACGTCATCGAGAGGATGCGCTGGAAGAAGCTGACGATGAGGACCATGATGATCACCTTGACGATCTTGTTCTTGAGGTCATCCAGGTTCGTCACCTCGAGAATGCTCCCGAAATCCCCTCCCGTTCTGGCGATATCCAGCTCGGAGATGAAGAGCTCGTAAATCCCGAAGGAGAAGATGAGAAGCACGAGTGCAATCAGGTAAAAGTCGATTGCCCCGATGATGGCAATCAGGATCTCCTCGTGGCCGATGTGGGACTCGGCGGCAAAGAGAAACTCACTCAGCGTGTTGTAGATCTCAAGCGATCCTGCAATAAAAAGGGCGATGGCGCTGACTGCCCCGAATATGACGCCCAGGATGACAATGTAACGGACGCTCCAGAGCCCTTTTTCGAAGATATATTCCACCAGGTGCTGGTCCTGCGGTTCACCGGTCCTGCCGGGTATTTTCGTATTTGTCATTATTTCAGCCTCGTATAGCAGGGGGTGGAGACGATGGTGGGCCTGCCGTGGTGGCGGCGGCCCATAGGATCTCCTGTCGGATGTACTTGGTCGGTATGGTACAAAAATCCTCTCAACGGGGGCTGTTATGCCCTTTTTCCGGTTCGGGGATGGCAGGCTGGGGGGAGGGGCAGGGAGCGTCCGCCGGGACATAAAAAGGTGCCCACCGGGCCTAAGGCATGCAGAATCGCCCTTTGCCTGTACCTGACGGACGAATGCAGGAAATACTCATCGGGCGACAAAAGAGGAGATCATTGGGGGTATTATGCGATATCGGCACAATATGTGCCGTTTTTTCTGGTGAAAAAGAACCCGATGCCGGTGAATGAAAAATGGGTCGGATGCGAATATCTATTATCTCATACGACATGTATCTTTCTGAGTTTATCTCATGAACGACAGAAACAATTATCGGGGCGGTAGCCGTGGTGGAAGTAACGATGGCGGACAGCGGCGCTCCTACGGTAGCAGCGGCCCCCGTGGCAACAGCGGCGGACAGAGGAGATCCTTTGACGGCCCCCGTGAAATGCACAAGGCAACCTGCGCAGACTGCGGAAAGGAATGTGAAGTTCCGTTCAGGCCTGCTGAAGGAAGACCAGTGTACTGCAATGACTGCTTCCCGAAGCACAGAAAACCCAGATACTGATTATCAGCATTAGGATCCCAAATTTTCTTTTTTCTCACCTTTCTTTTCAGAGCTCCGGCTCCGGCGTTTCCGCCGCCATGGACGCAGCCGAAATCATGTGCCTCCTGACATCCTTCGAACCTCATTATGCCGTCTCATTGCTCTCGGATGATGAAAAAGATGCCAATGGGCCTGTTTACAGCACACCTCCCGTCTCCTGGATCTGCCGGTGATGTCAGGGGGAAGGTGCCCAAGAAAATGACCTGCGGCCCCTGAAGAAACCAATATCACATCCCAGCTCAAAATGGTACCTCAGAAGAGAGCCTCGCGACCGCTCTCGTTTATCCGGTGGAAGAGATGAAATTTGGAACCCTCAACGATGCTGATATTCATGGAAAAACGGTGCTTCTCCGTGTCGATTTCAACTCGCCAATAGACCCGGCATCAAACCTGATCCTGGATGACAAACGGTTCCGTGAACATGTGCCGACGGTCCGGGCGTGCGAGGATGCCCGGTGCGTGATCCTCACCCACCAGTCACGGCCGGGCAAGAAGGACTTCACCACGCTCGAGGGCCATGCCGCAAAACTCGACCAGATGATCCCGCAGCCGGTCACCTACGTGGACGATATCTTCGGCAGGGGGGCCAGGGAGACGGTGGCCGCGATGGAACCCGGCGAGGTGGTCATGCTCGAAAACGTCCGGTTCAATGCCGAGGAGAACCTGAAGATGCCTGCCGCAGAGGCGAAAAATACCCATCTCGTCCGGCGGCTGGCGGCGATGGGCGACCTCTATGTCAACGACGCCTTCGGGACCGCTCACCGGTCGCAGCCGACCATCGTGGGCCTTCCGCTTGCGCTTCGCTCCGTCGCGGGGCTTCTGATGGAAAAAGAAGTCGGCACGCTCGGGAAGGTCTTCTCCGGGGCCCCCGGCCCGGTGACCTTCGTCCTCGGCGGGACGAAGGTGGACGATTCTCTTGATGTCGCGGCAAATGTGCTGGAAAAGGATATCGCTGATACGGTCCTTGCGGTCGGCGTCGTGGCAAACGTCTTTCTGATGGCCCGGGGCATCGACGTCGGCACGCCCGGTCGGGATCTCATTGCCCAGCTTGGCTACAACGGCGAGGTGGCAAAGGCACAGGAGATCCTTGCCCGCTACGGCGACCGGGTGGTGCTCCCGGAGACCGTCGCGGTCAGGGACGGGGACTCCCGCCGTGATGTCCCGGTCACCGCCATCGGCAACCTCCCCGTCCTCGACCTCGGCCTTGAGTCCGTCGGCCCGGTCACCGACCTCATTCGCTCCTCGGGCACGGTGGTGTTAAACGGCCCCGCGGGCGTCTTCGAAGACCCCCTCTTCGCTACCGGAACGAACGAAATTCTCCGTGCCGCCGCCTCAGCGGAGTTCTCCGTCGTCGGCGGCGGGCACACGGCGGCGGTCATCGAGTCGATGGGCCTTGCCTCCGGATTTTCGCATATCTCGACCGGCGGCGGGGCATGCATCGAGTTTCTGACGGGAAAGACCCTCCCGGCGGTCGCCGCCCTGGAAGAGTCCCGGAAACTGTTCGGGTAGGGCGTCTCCCCTCCCCATCCTGGGGTCTGGTCCGGCGGTCAGGCACCCCGGCGATACGGGATGTCCGGAACCGGGCTCACCTATCTTTTTTTAAATGATGTTTCTGCTGATACGCGTGTCCTGATT
>JBFFLM010000170.1:0-4030 GCA_041554835.1 Methanogenium sp. | reverse complement strand
TGAGCTGGGATGTTGGGTCCGTCGTTCTCAACCAGGTGTGGGAGACCCAGTTTTCGCTTCAGGTGTTTACCCTGGGTAATATCAATATCTTTGAGGACAGTTCCCGGATCTCCTTTAACGGCGGTGCAGACACCCTCACCCTGCCGGACACCTATGTGACGGCAGTGGAGAACCTCGACGGGACCGGTCTCCTCTCGCACCAGATGGCAGTCAGAGGCGTCAACTGCACGAACCGGGATATGGTGGAGGATTATTTCGAGATTGTCTGGGATCTCGAGTATGACGGTGTGATGCCGGTTATACAGGAGCTCTACTACATGCGGGCAGAAGAAGGAATGTGGTATCTCTATGACAATGCGGCGCTTTCCGGGGGCCCGGTCGATGAAGAAGAGTTCGTCTCGCATCTGTATGTCGCTGATTTCCCCCCCGGCGACTATCACATTCGCGTCTATGCCCATGCACCGGATGCCGATGCGCTCAACCAGACCACGGCAGCAATCACCCTCGGCAATGTGAGTCAAAATTTCATCAAAATCACCTGAAGCTGCAGCGTATATCATCAGGCATGTGCAGGGAAGGACGGTTGGATCTTCTTTTTTACAGACGGGATTTGGAATACCCGAAAAGAGTGACGGAGATTCGCATCTGTATCGACAATTAACATTCGGGAAAAATTCAGAGGACGGATCCAGCGGGAATCGAACCCGCGTCCTTGGGTTCGAAGCCCAAGAGGATATCCTCTACCCTATGGATCCACTCATTGATTGGTGTTGCCGGATAATTAACCATTCCGCACCGGCAGTGGATTTTGCCCGTTCTGCACTCATTCTGAACCGCACCATCAACGGATTTATGAGATTTCCGGCAAGAACGCATATGCAATGATCCTCTCGGATACCATCATAAAAAAGAGAATCCAGGATGGCGACCTGGTCCTGGACCCCTATAGTGAGGCTTCGCAGCAGCCTGCATCCTACGATCTCCGTGCCGCGGAGACGACTGTTCTTATCCATGGGACCTGCACGCTCGTCCCGTCGCTCGAATGGGTCGAACTTCCTGCGGATGTTGCGGCGACGCTTCGCTGCAGATCATCATTTGGCAGGAGGGGCGTCCTGATCGGCGGCGGGTTTGTGGACCCCGGCTTTCGTGGCCAGCTCACCCTCTGCCTGGTCAACATGGGGCCGGAGGATGTTGTTGTCGAAAAAGGAGAACGAATTGTCCAGATAATAATGCAGGTCGTGGCCGGTGGCGACCGTCTCTATGAAGGGCGATACCAGGACAGCAGGGGTGCAGTCGCCAATCGTGACGGCGGTGTTATTTGATCCAGAAGAGGTCGTCTGCTCTTTCCTCTTCTTCCTCTTCATCGGCATTATTTTTTGTATAACCGCTGCTGATGGTGCCTGCTTTGTACGGAGATTCTTTCTCCGGCTCTTCCGTCTGCTCCTTTCTCTTCTTCATCCGGGTTTCGACGCGTGCCATGAGCTCGTCGTTCTGAGTCGAATCTTTCGGAGCCGGAATCTTCTCCTTCATCCTGACTTCACCGTCGAGAAGTTCCTTCGTCCGGATTTTCCCTCCGGTGAGCCGGACCGAATCTCCGGAGACGACGCTGTCATTGAGTTTTGCATTGGCCGGCCGGACCTTCACCGAAGAACCATTGATGGCACTGTCATTGGGCCCCGGCGCCGAAGCGACGGAGACCCCGCCCCCTTCGAAGGTTGCATCCTTTGCCCGGAAGCCGGGGGTTTCGATAGCGATGGAACCGCCCACAAGTGAAGAATCGCGCGGACCCTTCCGGTCACTCTTTGCAATCTCTTTGAGGCCAAAGGTGGAATCCTTCGGGGCGCTGCCTGAGCCCCCGCTTGTCATGCGGGTCATATCTGCAACCGTTCGCCCCGGCCTGCCGGGAAGGACCAGTTTTTCATCCTCTCCGTCTCGGCGTCCCTGAGCCGCGATGGTGATCTTACCATCCGTAGCAGCAGGGGAACCGTTTTTAGTCCCCTCGTTTGCCGCAATTCCCTCAAGTCGTACCATTTCGTCCTTCACGTCGCTGTCATCTCCTTCGGGCTGTGTGTCTGTATAGTAGTCCTGGGAATATTCCACATATTCGCGGGATGTCGCCGGGTGCTCAGCATCCTCCTGAACCTCTTCCTCCCCGTCCTCCCCTGAAGCGCCGGATTCATCCTCGTCTTCAAGCAGGTCGATGAAGGAGATCCTCCCTGTTCCGGGCGGATAATTGCCATGCACAGTCTCGCCGTCAGGGCCGGTTGTCCAGTTCTCCTCTTCCTGGTCCCATGCCTCCAGGTCCGCTTTGCGCTGTCTTGCCTCTTCCTCTTCCACGAGTTCAGCCGCATATTCTTCTTTGATATCGGCGAGTTCGTTCACCCGGGGGATATTCTCAATTCCTGAGAGGACGATGATGATCCCTACGTATCTCGTATTGCGGACCGGATAGTCTCCGGAACGCATCTCAAGGCCGGAAATGCTCCTGTCTATCCATTTACGAACCGTCTGGAATCCCTTCATGGAAAGTTCGTGGGAGGGACCGGCGATGAGCACCAGTGCCTTGTCTGCGCTGGTGATGTCACAGGGGACGGAGATGTCTTCATAGACTGCCCTTTTCGCAAGCGACACAATCCTTGTGGCCCGCTTATGGGAAAATTCGGAAAAATAGGTCTCAGAACGCCAGTTTAAAAAGCGTTCCTTGAATGAGGCCTGGAGTGGTTCGACCGCATATCCGACTGCTACAAGACCGTTATCGCGCAGGGTATTGAGAACCTCCCCTGCATCGAGAACGACCTCGGCGGCTTCCAGGCCTTCTTCATTAAATTCCCCTGCACGGAGTAGCAGCCCTATCTGGCGTGCTATGCGATCATTGAGCAGACGATAGAGATCCCGCGGATTTTCCGGGAATTTCTTTGCAGGGTGGGGGATACGTTTCTCCTCTTTTGCAACACTGTGCTCATCGTATTCCGCCTGCAGTTTCCCGTACCAGGTCTCATTATCAAAGAGTATGACTGCATCCAGGACGTTGCGGAGCATGCTGATATCGTCTGATGCCTTTGAGGAGCGCTTCTTCCCCTCATGGCGCATAGGGAGGGTGCAGACACCGAATATCGGTTCAATATACGCTATCCTCAGTTCCTCGACAAGGTAGGGGACGGCATCGATGACGGTTCCTCCAAGGCCTGCGAAGATCATAATTGCATCAATTTCGACCGTGTCCATTCTTTGGATCATGGTCATAATCTCTTCAACATTGACTGTGGAAGGCACATCAAAATGGATGTCCGGGTCTATTGTCGGAAAATTCATGCGCTGGGGCTGCGGAATAAACTCAAGCTGGCGCAGGCTGTTGCCATCCATATCGACCGCCAGTGCATTGACACAGCCCACACGGCTTCTGGTGTCATGGTCATAGAGCTGATCCACCACCCGTGTACCTGAGCCGCCAAGTCCTATTGCAAGTATTCTCATGTAGTGCTCTGCAGGGGACAATTCCCTGCTGTTCCATTCTCCATGCGTAGATGTGTTCCGCGCAGATTCCAGTCCTGGTTTGAAACCCGTATGGAACACTATTTCCTAAATGTATGGTGTGTGCAGAAGCATAATAAAATCTCTGGATGCATTTGTTCAAAATCGTCATTTTGGGGTATTCAATCAATTATAAGGGGAAATGAGGCGATTTTTTTGAAAAAACTCCCCGTGAAGAACTCAAAAATCCCTGCAAATGATAACGTATATTAAGAACGATGCAGTAATACTAAAATTGAGGTGAAAGACCTATGAGTTATGGAATTGAATTCGTTCCAGGAAATATTACTGTAAAACAGGTTGTCAACTATTGTAAACTTGCTGAGCAGAAAGACATCGACTTTGCCTGGATTACCAACCACTACAACAACCGCCACTGCTACCCGACCCTTGCGGCCATTGCACAGGCAACTGACTCCCTGAAGATGGGACCGGGCATCATGAACACCTTCACCGACACTCCGGCAGCAATTGCCTCGTTCATGTGCACACTTAACGA
>JBFFLM010000169.1:0-4050 GCA_041554835.1 Methanogenium sp. | reverse complement strand
GAAATCCTCGTCGTCAAATTCATTTGAAAATATGTCCGGGATGGCATCTTCACCATCCGACGGATCTTCCGGCACAGTGATGTCCTGCGTGGTGCTGCCGACGGGCTCATGGATTGTGGAATCGAGAAGTTCATCGATTTTTTGTCCATGGGAGGAATCCTTTGAACGAATAAATCGTGCTTTTACCGACCCCATGGCAAGGGTAAGACCCGTGCTTATGCCTGCTTTCTCACGGGATGGTTGAGCGGGTTTGATATTTTTTGGGCCCGTGCCGGGGGATGACGAAGGTGTTCCCTCGTCCCTCCGGAACTTCCCCCATAATCCTGAAAGAGCCGTTCCTTTTTTCTGCTCCCCGCCACTTTTCCGGTTTAATGAAGAGGACTTATTTTCCTTCTGATCTTTTTGACTGGCCTGATTCCGGTCTTTCGAGCGTCCTATGAAGGCTGGAATCTTCTTAAAATCTTCAACCGTCAGCAGCCCGAGTCCCATGATAAGGATAATGCCGAACGCCACCGACCCCCCGATAATCAGGGGTGTTGACGTGTCAAAAAAAATGAATATGGACCCGACAATAATTATCCCGAACATCATTACTATGCGGCGTAGTGTTTCATTCATGGAACTCCTCCTTACATTGTCGGAATGGTAAAGAACATGTTGACGATATATGGCGTTACGATATACACCATGCCGGAGAGTGCGAAGAGAATGCTCCCGAATGCATAGTACATGTAATTGTCCCCGCCTTTGACGATCTTCCCTGCTATGATATTTGCGATGGTGATTATTAAAATCACCATTGTGATGTAGAACCCCATTTTTTCTTCGGGAAAATTCACGAAGATGTTCATCATGCCTGACATCGACCCTCCGACATTGGCGGACGAATCACCAAGGGCAGAGGATGTCTGTGAGAAACTTTCCATCACCGAAGTTACCGCATGGGACATGGAGATGAGGATCTGGTACAGGAACACAAAGATGGCAATCATTGCAACATGCATGGGAATGAGGAGGACAATAAATCCTGTCGCAAGCATCTCCCGTTTCTCCCGCAGGAGGGTCTGTTCAAGCATCGAGGAACTGACCACCTTGGCTATTTCGGCCGGATTTCCTCCTAGTTTTATCGAATCCCTGAAAATGTTCAGGTATTTGTAGATCAGGTTGCTGCCACTGTCATTGATGAAGCGGGTCCACACCATATCATCGTCCAGACCGAGGTTGAGTTTGGAATATGCGGAATCGATGAATTCTGAAAGGACCGGAAGTGATTTCCGGTCGATTTCACCGAGCGCCGTAGTAACGGTAAGGCCCTTTCCCCCCATGATGGTCCCGAGACTTCGGATGAAGGTTGTGAAATCCTCGTCCCGGTGAATAATGTTCGTGTCATCGATGAACCCGAAGATGCCCAGGGGGGCAAGAAGAACGGCCATGACAAGGAAAATTACCCCGTAGTTGAATCCTGCGATGAACATCAGAATAACGGCCACTGCCAGTACCGGGAGAATGATTCGTTCAAGTTTTTTTATCGTCTGTTGCTCGTAACTTCCGATTTTAGCATTGTCATGGCATTTCTGGTCTCCCGGGATCGACCGGTACATGGTGATGATGCCGAACAGTCCGATGCCTATGAGGAGAAGATACGATGAATTCAGGGTGGAATCAAGGTCAGTGGGAGCATAGATCGCCACCGATACCATGATGATGATACTGACGATCGTGCTTGAGAGCATCAGCGCGATATAGGCGTCACCCCATTTTTTCAGCATCTCGATCCCCTGCTCGAAATGGTTGCGATAGACGCTGCGAACCGTCGAGAGCTCAAGGCGGATGAATTCATCGTCCGGGACGCCGGAACTGATGGAGTTACCGTAGCGGGTGAGCATGCTGGAAAGCATTTTGTTCTTTGTTCGCTCTGCTACGAGTTCGAGAGCCTTGGCGTAGTTATAATTCCATCGTTTGACGAACCGCTCAACCTTGCCGATGTATCTGGAAGTGACGTATTCCTTTCGTTCGGCGGTAAAGGCGAAGATCTCCGGCCTTGATACATCGGAAGTGATGATCGAGGCCATGTAGGTTATCATGAAGAGGATGTCGGCCCCCATTCTTTTATCTTCCAGGATCTGGTCAAGGCGGGAACGTATATCTTCCGTGAGGTCTTCAAACGGAAGTTTGCCGCCGGAACGTTCCCGTAGTGAGGAAGTAAAAGACTCGAACATGTCAGATCTCGATTTTTAGGAGGCCCTGCTTCTTGATCTTCGTCATCATATCATAGAGATCCCAGAATCTTGTATACCCGGCTTTGTGCAGCCGTTCAAGTATCCGGGCCCGCTTATCCACCTCGAGATAGATCTCCGAGCGTTT
This sequence comes from Methanogenium sp., assembly GCA_041554835.1. Lineage (GTDB taxonomy): Archaea > Halobacteriota > Methanomicrobia > Methanomicrobiales > Methanomicrobiaceae > Methanovulcanius. The sequence goes on along the minus strand of JBFFLM010000169.1, from coordinate 1,686 downwards.
GCTCTCCGGGATGCCGAGAAGTGTCGCAATCTTGTTTTCCAGGAGAAAACTGGAGCCCCGGCCGGTAAAGTCGAATTCATCGGTGATCGGATTCCAGACAAACATTGCCACGAATGAGAATCCCCCGCTATCGGGATCATAGCCGACCAGTTCATTTATCGAGAGCATCCGCCGGACCATATCCCCGTTCGGCCGTCGCACCGCACTCTGGATGATGACAATATTCAGGTTGTCGACGTGGGTCATGGGAATATTGATGGGATCACTGCAGAGACGCTGGATCAGTTTTTCCACCGAGGCTGCGTGGAAAGTACTCATCACCGGGTGTCCCGTCTGCATCGCACCAAAGGCGACGGCACCTTCGGAACCACGGATTTCACCGACGAGGATCTGATTCGGACGCTGACGAAGTGCCGCTCTTAGCAGGTCGAACATCGTGACTGCACCTCCTTCCCCTTCTCCGCTTCCCTTGCCCTTTGATACCTGCCGGGTCCAGTTTTTATGAGGTACGGTAAGTTCGGGGGTATCCTCGATGGTGACGATCTTGTTTTCCGGCGGAAGAAACCCGGTTATTGCATTCAGGCTGGTGGTTTTTCCTGATGCCGTTTCCCCGCTCACGAAGAGAGACATTCCGAATTCCAGGCAGATCCAGAGATATGCTGCGACCATGTAGCTGGTTGTTTTCCATTCGATGAGGTTGAGTATACTTGCCGGTTCTTCTGAAAATTTACGGATGGTAAAATTACTGCCATGCTTGCTGATCTCAGTCCCGTATACTATGTTGATACGTGAGCCGTCCGGCAGGGTGGCATCGACAATCGGGTCCCGATAGGTGAGCGGTCGTTTGATGCGTTCGGCCATTTTTATGACGAATTCATCGATCTCGTCCGAAGCCCGGAATTCTACGGCCGATTTCAGTCCCTTGAATATCTTGTGCTCAATGAATATCGGGCCCACGCCATCACAGGTGATATCCTCGATATTTTCGTCATTGAGAAACGGTTCGAGAATTCCCATCTGGATTTTATCCCGTATGAGGAGGTATTCGATGGACTGATATTCCTGCTGCGTAACGATGATTTTTCCCTCGGGGGTGGTGGGGATTGCAGGAAGTCCTGCCTTTTTCTGTTCTTTTTTCTCCGTAAAATCGGTACTGAGAAAGATGTTTATTTTATCTAATATCCCTTTTTTTTCGGATTTTTCCGAGGTCAGGGCATCTATTTCCTCATCAAATCCCCTGATGTAGGTGATCTCCCGAAGGACGCGTTTAAGGACTTCTGTGCGTTCTTTATCGGTGATGGGATCATCTTCAAAACTGTCGATGAAGTCAACCAGTTTCTTCTCTACATGGGGGAGAAGTTCGGCAACACTGTGAAGAAATGAAGGTTCGATGGGGATGTAGAAATTGCGGACATCATTCTCATCGGGAAAGATGTGAATGAAGGTCATGTCGCTGACCGGATAGATGAGATTCGGGCTCTCCAGTCCTTTGAGGTCTCTTTTCAGTTCGGAGAAGAAGAGGGGAATGCCGAAGGTATTGACCGGAAATATCTGGAGGTATTCAAGAAGATGGGGAGCATGTTTGACATACTCCTTGGCATTTGCCGGGAGCATTCTGTAGAGTGCATTTGCCTCAAGTCCCTCCGTTGAGAAGTAATCCTCCTTCTCATCGTATTCTTCAGGGAT
>JBFFLM010000168.1:0-4073 GCA_041554835.1 Methanogenium sp. | reverse complement strand
CCGATTCCAGATATGCCTCCCAGGCATTGGCAGGCGACATCTGGTAGGTTGTGCGATCCCCGAACGAATACCCGGAATCAGCCGCATCCCTGAAGGGTCCGTAGAGGGCACTCGCAAACTTCGTCGAGTACGACATAATGGGTATATCCTCATATCCTCCGCAGTCGAGTTCTTCGCGGATTGCCATTACCATCCCATCCAGCATGCACGAGGGGGCGACCATATCGGCACCCGCCTGTGCATGGGAGAGCGCGATACGCGCCATCAGTTCGAGAGACGGGTCATTCAGAACGTCCGGGCCCCCGGGGCTGTCTCCCACAATACCGCAGTGCCCATGGTCCGTATACTCGCAGGCACAGACATCGGTAATTACAACCATCTCCGGAAGCTCGTTTTTCAGTCCACGGACCGTCCGCTGGATGATACCGTCGGGGTTCCATGCTTCGGTTGCCTCTGCGTCCTTTACGGCGGGGATCCCAAAGAGAACCACCGCACGTATGCCAAGATCATACAGGGAGCGAACATAGTCTCCCACTTCTCCCACGGAGTGACGGAACTGCCCGGGCATGGAGGAAATCGGGACGGCTTCATCAATGGTTTCGTCCACAAATACGGGGGCTATCAAATCATTTCTGGTGAGCATCGTCTCCCTGAAGAGGGGCTGGAGTGCTCGCGTTCTCAGGCGTCGTAAGCGTCTTTCGGGAAACATACTTTTTCTCCTTTGGTAATTGCCCGCACAAGGGTCTGCGCGTGCTCAAGTTCGCCGCATTCTGCGCTTGAACGGACCGAGTAGGTGGCGTCAAGCAGGAGCTTTTTTGCAAGAACCCTCGAGAGGTCGTCAAGGACCTCCGAAGGGTCGGTCTGTCCACTTTTCAGGCGTGCAACAGCATGGTCGCGCTCCCTTACCCGGATGGCCTCTGCCCAGGTGTGCAGTTCTGCAAGAACCGCGTTTGCGGCAGTCCGGTTGAAGAGAGCAATAAACTGTTCGAGTTCGGCATTCAGATAGGAAATGGCCTCGTCGGCCTCCATCTTCCTGTTGTTCATGTTCTTTTCGCTCACTACCTTCAGATCATCGATGGTGAAGAGATGCACCCCTTCAATTCCCCCCACTTCTGCTTCCACGTCCCGCGGTTGCGCGATGTCGACGATGATGAGAGGTTTTGGAGAGGTGTCAAGCGGCCATATTCTCTCACTCATCACCGTGCATATGGCATCCTTTTTGATGATCGGATGGGGAGCGGCGGTGCAGGATATGATGACGTCGGCAAGCGGCGCATACCGGTAGAGATCGTCCATGCGTACCGCTTTGCCACCGACTTTGCGGGCGAGCGTTACGGCCCGTTCGAATGTCCGGTTGGTAACGTAGATGGCAGTAAGATCCCGTGCTGCAAGCGCCTGGGTAACGAGCATCCCCATCTCCCCGCCACCGACGACGAGAATGTGGCGCCCGTCCAGGGTGCCAAGGCATTCCTCGGCAAGCTCGACCGCGGCAGAACCGATGGAGACCGCCCCTTTGTTGATATTAGTACGTTTGCGGACCTCGATGCCGACATGCACCGCCTTTGTCACGCAGAGGTCGACAATGGGGCTGCATACTCCTGCCTGCTGGGAGAGGGAGAGGGCCCCCTTCATCTGCCCGAGGATCTGGTCTTCGCCGACGACCATGGAATCCATGCCGGCCGCAAGCTCCAGCATATGCTTCAGTGCACTGCGCCCTTCAAGCGTCCAAAATCCAGTCCGTCCGCGATCTTCGAGAAACGCAGCAAGGGTTGTTGCATCGCCGTCGACCATCAGTTCAATCCTGTTGCAGGTCTGGAGGATGAGCGCCCCCCTGAACCATTCCCGCGCCTCCTCGAGGAGGAGCACTTCATCATCAAACCTGAAGGCTTCGATATCGGCAATGCCTGCAGTGTGATGATTAATTCCCGCGCAGGCCACCTGCGTAAACAATTCCCCTGTCATGGACAGTACTTCCTCAATGCCAGTTCCTGCGCCGGCACAACACCCTGCTCCAGAGCATCCCTAATTTCAGGGTCTTCAAGAATCGCAGTAAGAATTTTCGCCCGATCGTCCTGAAGAGAGATTTTTACCTTCAGTTCGGCGCGTAGGTTGTGCTGGAGGGTGATCATATCATCGATACCGGCGAGTTCATCCTCGATTTTTTCCCTGATGAACCGGGCCATCGCAGGACTCTTTCCCATCGTTGTAATGGCAATGCAATACTCATCCCCCCGTATCATCGCCGGCAGAATGACATCCCCGGCAATGCCCCGTGCATTATTGCAGTGAACGCTCTCCTCACGGCATAGCACCACGAGCCTGTTGTTTACCTCTTCATCCGACGTCGCCGCAATGACGAGGGCGCTCCCCCGCACGTATGACCTGAGCGCATCATCCGGAAGCGCTGCAATATCAGCGTTCACACATTCCACGTCCATCGCTGCAAAGGAGGGATGAAATGAACGACTGAGAACAACCACATCGCATTCTCCTTCAAAATATGCTGCTTTGCGTGCACCGACCGTTCCACCGCCTGCTATTACGACACGGCGACCACGCAGGTCATGCACGAGGGGGATCATACAAACAGGATTGGTTTTTTTAACAATTAACATTGCTATCCCATATTTTGTCTACGGAGAGGCACCTGCGCCTTTGCCCCGGTTTTGGGCCGTATTTTCGGTCATCAACCACCCAAATAGAATAATTTAAAAAGGAGAAATGCGGCCGGAATTTCCAATTCGCAACCATTATATGGCTGAAGTGAGAATATTGTAGAGCACTGTTTCAGACAGGCGCCGATAGTGTAGTGGTTATCACTAGGCGTTGCCAACGCCTAAACCCGGGTTCGAGTCCCGGTCGGCGCACTCGATTTTTTTTACCATTAAAAGAAGAGTTTAGCCTTTCATCAGCCGGATAAAGCCGAGAAGAGCAAATCCTCCAATCACCGGAAGAAATGAGAGCGGAGCAGGCGTCGGTTCCGGCGCTTCTCCGGAGAGCATGAACTCCGCATAGAACCGGTTTTCCCGGGCGCGTGAATCATCGGGATACAATGCCAAGGCTTCTTCACTGACCACAAGTTCCTCCTCGTACATGCCGAGGTTCCCATACGCCGTCCCCATGATGATCATTGCCTCGAGGTTTTCCGGTTCCCGGTCGAGCGCCGCCTGCGCTGCGACGATCGCCTCTTCGCTGCGGTCAAGATGGACGAGTGCCTCCGCTTGGACTACATACCCATAGACCATATCGGGATTGGATGCGATGGCGGCATCCGCGGCGGCAAGTGCTTCCTCGTTGCGTCCCATTGCCGAGAGAATTCCCGATTTGGTCGCAAGTGCAAGGGTGAAGTCCGGATCGGCGTCGATGGCTGCATCAACGGCGACGAGCGCCCCGTCATATTCACCCGCCGCTGCAAGGTCAACTGCGTTGTTATACTGTTCAATCGCTGAGAGCGCAGGCTCCGCGCCCATCACAGGAGCGGTGCAGAGAAAGGCCAGGCAGAGAAGGCCCAATAATTGTACAATTCTGTTCACTCGTACATCTCCTTATTATGATCAGGTGTTGACCGGACTCCCCCAAAAACATCCTGTCGCTGGCACCTGCCGGAGGGCAATTCCTTAACACGCATCATCAACGATACTTGTGCATGAACATCCTCTTCGGAGTCGGCAACAGCCTCCGCGGGGACGACGGGGCGGGGTGCTACGTCGCCGACCACTTCCGTGCGGACGACTGGATGGCCATCAACTGTGCCACAGCGCCGGAGAACTTCACAGGGATTGTAAGGAAACACCACCCCAGCCTGCTCGTGATCGTCGATGCGGCGGCCATGAACCTTCCCCCCGGGGCTGTGCGGAAAATCGCGCCGGAGAATATCGAGGATGTGGGGCTGGGCACCCATATGCTTCCCCTGTCGCATCTCATCGGGTACCTGGCCATGGATGCCGGGGAGATTGTCCTGATCGGAATCCAGCCAAGCCATGTCGACACCTGCGACGGCCTCACCCCTACAGTGCAGGAGGGTGCCAACGCACTGATTTCCATCCTGAAATCCGGTAATATCGCGAGTATTG
>JBFFLM010000167.1:0-4082 GCA_041554835.1 Methanogenium sp. | reverse complement strand
CTCCCGGTGGGCGGTGGGCAGCGAAGGCACCTGTCTGGCACCTCCTTGCGCAAATTGGCCCGGATGAACGTTCCCGGCATCAGCGGGAAGAAAAAGAGAATGGTGAGGATGGGTTTCGCTATTTTCCGGCCAGTTTATCCTCTATGCCGTTGAAATTCCGGGTAATTTTTTCCTGAACCTCCTCGAGTTTGCGGTTCAGTTCCCGGATGCCGGTCACATCAAGGATCATCTCGCGGTCCATCTTATCGAACCGGGGGTAGGTCAGGAGACGCTGGTAATCACGGGTGAAATGATAGTGATAATGCCCGTAAAAATAGACGAGGGTGTAGGTGAAGAGGTTCTGCAGCCGCCGGGCCGAGGTGTAGACCTCCTGGCGGGTGTCATACCTGCACCGGATATCCTTCTCCTTGAACATCCGGACGGAGAGGTCATAGTCCTCCAGAAGCGAGATGCTCCGGTGGCCGTTGATCTGGTCATAGCTGGTTCGCGTCATCGCCATATTCGACCCGATGAGCCAGTAGAAGTTGAAGAGGTGGAAGATATTGTACTGTTTTCTCCAGAGGGAGAGGAGTTCGGATCGAAGCGTCTGCTCGTAAAAGAGAATGGGACCCGTGCAGACATCATAGCCGGCGGTTCCGAGGTTGGCCCGTATAAGTTCCAGCCAGTTGGACGGGTGGAGCGTATCGGCATCGGTGAAGACGAGGAGATCGCCGCATGCTGCCTCGACACCGTTTTTCCTGGCACCGCCGATGCCGCTTCTCTCCTGCATGACCACCTTGTCGGCATGCTGCAGTGCAATGGCGCGTGTCCTGTCGGTGGAGTTTCCGTCCACCACGATGATCTCGAATTCGTTCCGGTCCAGGGTCTGGTTGTTAAGCGAGGTAAGGCAATCTTCTAACTGTTCTTCTTCATTCAGGGTGGGAATAATGACCGACAGCATCACGTTCACCGGACCCGGAAGCTGTAATCATTCGTGAACCAGCCATACCACCGTTCGGCCCACTTCATCAGCATCTCCCTGCACCCGTACGCCGGGTAGACGAGGAGGAAGGCGAGGGCCAGTGCATGAATAGTGGTGCCGATACCAAACCACCACGCTATCGTTTCGAGCATCGCAATCGAGAGGAGTGCCGTAAGTATCAGCAGGACAATCCCGTTTCTGAGGCCGATGCCGACGACGGTGGTGTAGGTCGTTTCCCGGTCCTCATGGTAATCAAGAATTTCATGGATTATCAGGGCCTCGCAACCGATGAATATGCAGAGGGCCGCATAGGCGAACGGGAGGGAGACCGGCTCGAGGAGAAGCCCTCCTGCAAGGGCATATCCGGCAAGGAACGGCAATCCGCCGAACATGAACCCGTGGCAGAGAATATCTGCGGCAAACCGGTCCTTGAGGCGGACCGGTCGTGCGGAATAGGCCGTCAGGGCAAGCAGGCACAGCAGGGTTAACACAAACCCGGCTGCCGAGATGGTCAGGGAGGCCAGAAGGGGGATGCCGGCGAGCACCGCACACAGGATCTTTGTCCCGCGTATCGTCACATCACTGCCCGTCAGGGGATTTTTTCCATTAGTGTTCTTTCCCGTATGCTGCCGGTCGATCTCGACGTCATACAGATTGTTGATCACAAATCCGTATGCGGTAACGCAGCAGAAGAGTGCAAACGCCGTGATGAGGTCTGTTGAGATGCCGGCGGCGAGGGCGGCTCCGGCAAGCGGGAAGAGCGGATAAAATTTGATCCAGTCTCCGGTTCGAAGCATTTTCCTGTATCCCTGTAGTCTGTCCATTTCGTGTCGTTCCTGTAATCTGTTGTTCTGTTGGTGGTGGTTGTAATGTCCTGCCGATCCTTGAAAGCAGGTCGGTTTCGGGCGGACTGGTTGTTCGTTGCCGGGTTGTACGGGGAGTGGCGGCGTCATGTCGCACCACGGGAATTACGGGTTCTTTGCAAGCCCGCACCACATCGATGTGACCGCCTGTTCGACTGTATCTTCGACGCTGCCCGGTAATCTCCCAAAGGCATGGAGATGAATGAGCATGAAGTTCGGGTACCAGAAATTTGCCAGGAAGACCTCCCGGTTGATACCGGCAAGGTGTCCGGAGGATGCTGCCTTGTGATAGAGGTCATCCAAAGCAGAAATCCTGAGGATTGCCGCTCCCTTCGCTTTTTCCGTAATATTCGGGGATGAAGAGAACTGTTCGAAGAAGAGGGCCTTTTTTGGGTTTTTGAACATCCAGTACAGCACCTCCCGTTTGACGTTTTTTATCTGTTCTTCCACGGATGTTTCCGGGCGAATTGCCTCATTCACCGCATCGGTCAGGGCAGCGGTTACGGATGTGTACAATGAATCGATGAGGTCTTCTTTGGTCCTGAAATACCTGAACAGGGTCCCTGCAGAGACGCCGGCACGCTTCGATATCTGCTGGGTCGGGGTGGCGTGAAATCCCTGTGTCGAGAAGAGATCGATCGCTGCTTCCATCAGTGCCTTTCGTTTTTCTTCTGACAAGTGCCTGCTCATATCGATCCCTCCGCTTCCTAAGGCCTATTCTGACCATCAGGGAGTGCGGGTTTGCATTGCGCATACATAAGTGAGTAATCACTCATTATATGGTTTCTTCTTTGAATGTCCGGAAAAGGACGGATTATTTGTTTTTTTTGCCTGGTTTAAGCAGCCGGATGGGCTAAAAAAATCAATCCGCGCAGGAAATGCCCCCTCTCACTGATTAATTTCAGAACCATTATTACGGGACCTGCAAATCTATTCATTAAGCGGCGTTCCCGCGCGTTTTGAGGCAGCATATGACAAATACGATATCATCCCGCACGGTTTCCATCATTCTGGTTCTGCTGATGCTGGTGTTCAGTATCGGTGTTGTCTGGTCCATTGTTACGGAGACGCAGGGGGTGCTCAAGGATTCTGTGCAGGGTGAACTGATGTCCGTCGCAGGAGCCGCCGCATCACAGATCGACGGGGATGCCTTTGTCCTGATTCAGACGGGAAGTGAGGACACCACGGAGTTTCTCGCCATCAGGGACCAGCTTCGGGGGGTGAAGGAGGCCGTCCCCGATATCCTCTACATCTATACCATGCGAAACAATGGCGGCCTTATCGAATTCGTCGTCGACGGGGATTACGGGTATGCGGATGATGCCTCCCTGATCGGCGATACCTACCCTGAAGCAGAACCCGAGATGTACCAGGGATTTGAAGGGCCCTCAGCCGACGAGGAATTTACCACCGACCAGTGGGGAACGGTGCTCTCCGGCTTTGCCCCCATCCGCGACAGTGCAGGGAATGTCGTGGGCATCGTCGGTGTCGATATGGACAGCACGGTTGTCCAGGACGAGATTGATTACCTCAACACCATTTTCTATCTGATCGTCTTTGCGGTGATGATCACGGGTGCCGGCGGATTTTTTGCAGTTGAACGGCGCCGGGCCACTGCCGAGAAGAAGATCGGGGAGAGCGAGAAAAGATACCGCCAGCTCTTTGAACAGGCGGGAGATTGTATCCTGATATTTGAAGCCGAAGGAGATGATGCGGGAAGGATCGTGGCCGCAAACAAGGCCGCGGCAACCATGCACGGGTATACGACGGACGAACTCCTCTCGTTGAAGATCAGCGATCTTGATGCCCCGGAATCCAGGGCCGCTGTCCCGGAACGCCTCCACCGTGTCCTGAATGGTGAAGAGATCCGGGGGGAGGTCATGCATGTACGAAAGGACGGAACCACCTTCCCGCTGGAGATCAACGGAAGGCTCTTTTGCGTCGGTCAGAAAAAACAGGTCCTCGCCATTGACCGAGATATATCAGACCGAAAGCATGCGGAAAAGATTCTCAGCCTTGCAGCGAAGAAACAGAATCTTCTCAACCTCATCACCTTCAGTGACATCAAAAATGCGATGTTCAGCCTTCTGGGATATATCGAGCTCGAAAAGGAGTGCATGACCGATGAACAGGGCCTCGCATTCCTTGAAAAGGAGGTGGAACTCATCCATCAGGTCGAGCAGTGGATCCGGTTTGCAAAGCAGTACCAGGACCTTGGTGTCGTCCCCCCCACATGGCAGAATGTGCACAATGCCTAT
>JBFFLM010000166.1:0-4087 GCA_041554835.1 Methanogenium sp. | reverse complement strand
GAGAGACCGGCATGTGATCGCTGAGGCAACATCCCCCCAAAAAAAGTATCAGTAAGGCACCATCACCGGGCCGGATGATACGGTGGCGATCGTGAAGAATGCCAGTGCGAGCATCGCGAGGATGACGACGATCGCAAACGGGATGGCGACCGCGAATATTGTCCGTGCCGTGGAGATCTCATGGAGTTCGCGGATGGCGAGCACCTCGAGGACGAGGGCCCAGAGGCCGGCGAAGAACCCGACGAGCGGGATCCAGCCGAAGAGCAGGGAGGGGGTCGCGGCGTAGATGACCGCCTTGAGGGTGGCGCCTAGCCCCATTTGTCCGCCGACGAGCAGCACGAAGAGGTGCAGGATGCACCCGCCGATGACCAGGCCGATGAGCCCGCCGATGACGCCGAAGATGATGGAGGCTATGACGGCGACGGCGATGCTCATGCCGGGGAAGATCGTCGACATCGAACCGACGAAGATTGAGGTGATCAGTGCCTGGAGAACGGCGTAGATGGCGAGAAGGACGATGAGGTACTTGAACGCGTCCTCCAGTTTCTCGCCCCGGTGGGCGACGAGAGTCTCGACGGGATTAAGAAGAAATCCCTTGATCTTGTCGATATATGATATTTCCATGCCACAAGGGTGGGCACCGGTGGTATATATGTGATGCACATCCCCGATTGGTTGTAGGGATGTAGATTAGCTACAGAATAGATGCGGGAGGAAGGGCGGGAAAGATTGATAAGCCTCCATTCCCATTCCCGTTCATTACCGAGGTGACGAGGCGTGAATGTACTCATAATCTATGCACATCCCTATCCTGCCTCCTTCAATGCGGCGATGAAGGATAGGGCGGTCGAAGTCCTGGGAAAGGCGGGACACGACGTGAAGGTATCCGATCTCTATGCGATGCGGTTCAAGGCGACGCTTGATATGGACGACTTCCCCGACCCCTGCAACCGGAGTTTCTTCTCCATTGCAAACGAGATGATGGCGGGCTTCACCCGGGGCAAGCTTGCCCCCGACGTCCTGGCGGAGATTGCCAAGGTGAAGTGGGCGGATCTGCTCATCTTCCAGTTCCCCATCTGGTGGAGTTCGATGCCGGCGATGCTGAAGGGATGGATCGACCGGGTTTTCGTGCAGGGGTTCGTGGTGAACCTCCCGAACGGGCAGGTCTACGCAGACGGCCTCCTGAAGGGCAAGAAGGCGTTGATCTCGACCACGATGGGGTCCGCGATGGAGCTCTACACCGAAGACGGCCCGCATGGCGACCTGAACCTGCACCTGAAGAGTCTCTGGCACAACACCTTCGAGTTCTGCGGGATGGAGGTGGTCCCTTCGTTCTACGTCTTCAATGCAGGCGAGATGGAGGAGTTCCAGGTGGAGGCGGAACTCGACCGGTGGGAGGAATACCTCCGCCAGGTCATCTGATAATTTTCTTTTTTCCTTCTTCGGGCGGCGCTTCAGGAAAAGAGCTCCTGCCACGGTGCGGGCCCCGCGGGCAGATCCTCTGCAAGAAGCCCGTAGAGGAGGCGGTCATGATACCCTCCCCGGACATGCCAGTACTTGCGCTGGCGTCCCTCCGGGACGAAGCCGCACCCCTCCATGATCTTCACCGAGGCGGCGTTGCCGGCCGCACAGTCGCCGTTGAGGCGGTAGGCTCCCGCCATCGTAAAGGCGAACCAGACGAGAAACCGGCACATCTCCGTGCCGTATCCCTTTCCCCACTGCGCATCGTCCGTCTGGTAGCCGATGAGATACGCCCCTTCGGAGAAGTCGTCCTCGACGAGGGCGCACTGCCCGACGAAGGCCCCGTCACCCGCCGGGTCCGGGCGGGTCCGGACGGTGAAGACATAGCTCTTCGGGGGAGTGCCCGCGGCAAGCGCCTCCGCCATGCCGTCGATGAGCGGTTCGAAGTAGGCATGGGTCACCTCCGGCGGGTTCGGGCCAAAAAAGAGCCACTCGCAGACCGTTGGTTTGGCCAGCATCGCCGCTATTTCCGGAAGATCGCCACGGGTGCAGAAGGAGTAGACAAGGCGATCTGACCTCCATGCAGTCTTCATTGCTCTTCTTTCGGGGCGGCGTTCATATGATAGTTGCGGTTGTCCGGCGGGTGGGCGTTCGGGGAGAAAGGCTATATGGTATGCTCGGGTATACCTTGGTATAATGAAACCCGCCGCAACAACGATCAAGGTGACCCGTGAACTCAAGGACCGGCTCGACCGCTGCAAGGTGCACCCGCGGGAGACGTACAACGAGGTGATCGGGCGGCTGCTCGACGAGCGGGGCGGCACGGACCGGCCTGCCCCCGGGACGTCTCCAGCCTCTTCTTCCTCCCCGTTCAATCCTGCCGTCTGTTACCGTCTTCCCGATGAAAAATAGGGTGGGGCGACAGTCATTGCGGGGAGAGATGACGCTATCGTCCCGAAGCACGGGGATTTTAGGGCTGTTCTTCCCGTCCTGCCGGCTGCGCCCGCCGCGGCAGGAAGAGGGCCGCAATGAAGGCAATGCCGAGGAAGATGGTGATCGCATCGAAGCAGTGGAGCATCCCTGAGCTGACGGCCGCATCGGCGATCTCGGCGAGCTGCGCGAGGACCGTATCGGGAACGACGAGGTCCGGGGTGCCGGTCTGCATCTTGTCCACCCATCCCTGCAAGCCGGCCGCCAGTTCTTCTGCGGGGATGCCGGCCATGACCGCTTCTTTTTCTATCTCTTCCACGATGCCGGTGTAGATGAAGATGATGAGGATCACCCCGATGAGGGCGGTCCCGAGAGAGGTGCCGAGCTGGCGCAGCGTGTTGAGGACCCCGGCGGCATCGGTCGCGTGCTCGTCGTGGACGGACGAGAGAGTGAGGTTCGTCACCTGCGACAGGATGAGTCCGATGCCGATCCCGAAGACAACGGAGCCGGGGATGAATTCGGCGGTCCCGGTATCGAGCCCGAAGATGCCGCGAAGCATGAAAGAACCCGCCATTCCCAGAAGGAGGCCGGCCATGATGAGGTGCCTGGGGCTCAGATAAGCAGCGAGGCGCGCTCCGGCGATGGAGAAGATGAAGATTGCAATCGATATCGGGAGGAGAAGGATTCCCGTCTCGAAGGCGGAAATGCCGGTCACCTGCTGGTAGAAGACCGGGATGATGAAGAAAAATCCTGCCGCCGTGAGGCCCTGGACGATGGTGATGGTGTTGCCGAGGACAAACTGCCGGTTCCTGAAGATGCCGACGTCGACGAGAGGGACCCGGCCCTTCTTCTTCCGGCGCTTCTGCCAGAGGAAGAAGACTCCCATGAGGAGGAAGCCTGCCCCGATGAGGGTGGAGATGTACTGCCAGTATGCGTAGTTGCGCAGCAGAAGGATGCCCATCACGATTGCAAAGAGACCCGCGAAGGAGAGGAGGGTGCCGACGACGTCGAGGTCGCGCCATTTCAGGGTCGGGCGCGACCCGATGAGAAGGTGGGACATGAGAAGGATGGCGATGACGACGAGGAGCTCGAGCCTAAACGCCCAGCGCCAGCTGTAGAAGGTGGTGAGGTACCCGCCGAGGATCGGCCCGAAGGCGGCACCGGCGGCGGCGATGCCGCCCCACATGCCGAAGGCGATGGCACGATCCTTGTCGCGATAGGTGTGGGTGAGAAAGGTGGTTGTCGCCGGCATCATGAGAATCGCCCCGAGCCCCTCGAGGATGGCCCAGCCGATGAGGAGCACGCCTGCATTCCAGCTCATCGAGGCGGTGAAGGTGCCGACCCCGTAGATGCCGACGCCCATGAGAAACGCCCTTTTTTGCCCGAGGACGTCCTGGAGTTTCCCGCCGACGAGCATGAACGAGGCCATGACAAGGGCGTAGATGGCGATGATCGCCTGGACGGTCGGCACGTCGGTATCCAGATCGACGACGAGGGCCGAGATGGAGACGTTCATGATCGTCGTGTCGATGACCATGATGAAGACCGCCATGCAGACGATGGCAAGGACGCCCCACTTCCATTCGTTCTTATTGGCGGCCGGGGGGGAGGGGCCGGAAGGGTCGAAGGGGTTGGCCCCCTCTATACTGCCTGATTCATCCTCCGTTGTTCCGGAAATCCTTGTCTTCTCCTTTTT
>JBFFLM010000165.1:0-4097 GCA_041554835.1 Methanogenium sp. | reverse complement strand
GGTTGAGGAACCAGACGATCGTATAGGCGGCGAGGAGGGCGATGTTAACCCCGAGATAGTATTCATACCTGATATGCTGGACGGTTGAAATGACCATCAGGCCTGACCAGAGGAAGAAGAAGATCAGTTCGTCCTTTCGTTCCTTCAGGAAGTCAACAGCCACGAGGACGAAACCGCCCGCCATCAGGACGAGGCCGACGCCAAAGGACTGCCAGGCATCCGCAAATGCCCACGGGCGCGCCTCCTGGATGGTGACCCAGGTCGCCGACTGCCCGAAGAATCCCCTTGCATTTCCTATGAAGGATGAATAGAGATCGGGTGCAATCACCATCAGTCCAACTGTTCCAATAACAAATATCCCCAGGATGATCAAAATAAAATAATATGGGGGTTTCTCCTTGACTAATTTCCGGATGGAATACAGGACTATCGTCCCTAGAATAAGGAAGAAATATGCGATTGCCTGAGCAGGGGAATATCTAATCATCGCAAAACTTGTAGTGTTAAACCCTATCAGTATGAGTCCGGCTATTGCCGCAATCCCTACAATTAGATTCAGGAGCAGCAGGCTCTCGTCATACCGTCCGAAAAAGGCGTCATAACAGTACTGGACGAGGGTGTAAATTGCCACCAGGAGGCCGAAGAGAATCATCGTCGGCATCACGGCGAGGCCGAGGATGAAGAAGATGCCGGTGACTGCGGCAAGAAGCGCAGGTATTTTGAAGGATTCAAAATCCTCACGCCGGACGGGGTGCTCCCGCATGTACCGGAGCGTTGCGATATAGCCAAGGCAGAAGAGGGTGGAAAAGAGCACTTCTGCGATATGGTGGTCTGCAAAGCCGAAGAGCGACCGGTAGAAGTACTGCCCCGCAATGATCGTCACGAAGAAGGCCGCGATGACGCCGCCTTTCCAGTTGGTGAGACGTTCACCTGCAAGATAGGTGACGGGCACCATCGCCGCCGCCATGAGAGGCGGGACCCAGGACGCCACATATATCAGGTCATTGCGTGATGCCGCCCCGGCGATGATCGCAAGAAGCGCCGATATCTGGGGGAAGAGGGGGCCCCAGTGGATCACGTTCCCGTTCGGGTACTCGGTCATCGGGTCAAACCAGGGGTACTGCGGGAACTGTTCGACGATGACCTCAATCTGCCTGAGGTTGTACCAGGGATCATTGCCCAGGAGATCGGCCTGCCCGTCGGAGATGAGCCCCTCCATGGGTATCAGCCTCATCCACAGGGCGACTGCCATGAAGATGATAATCAGGCCGATAATAATGAATTTCTTATTATCCAGGATTTTCTGAAATTCCATTGTGCTTCAGATAATACTCAGCGCCTGAGTATGTTAAATATTGTGAGAAGAGGGGAGGGCAGCCGGATGAAGCGCTTTCTGCGGACGGATTACCGGGAGAACGGGCACCAGTGATCCACGCCGAGAAACGAGGCACAACCCGCCGTCGTCGGCCCGATAAAAAGCAGGGGGACCTTGTCCCGGTACGCATCCACCACCCGGACGGCATCCTCGCGGAAGAGGCCGTCACCCGGCACCAGGATGATGTCCGCCTCTGCCGGGTCGTCCACATAGACCACACCCGAGAGAGCCAGGAGCCCCGGGGCCTGTCCGATGGGAAAGACCTTCTTCCCGGCAAGGTGTTCCTGCAGCTGCACCATGCACCGTTCGTGGTCGTCCGGCTGGCAGGCCCGGCCGGTGCGGCAGAGACAGAGGAAACGCCCGATGACGTTCATGATGCCGCAGGCGGCGGTCCGTTTCTCGGGGGTGTCCAGTTGTGCACCGAACATGAAATTCACCCGTGTGGTCGCTTCGATGGGAAAGTTCGAAACGCAGTCGACGATCACGCCGCCATATCCTATCTCCAAGGGAACACCGCGTTCATACCGGCATACATCCGCACCGGGTGAGCGCCGGATACGTACATTGCTGTCCTGGCACCCGCTCCCGAAAATGATCTCTTCCATCCGTCGCACCGCATCAGTTACCAAGTCCATGAACTTCCTCCTCCGTATCAGACAGGCAGACCCGCGCCTGTGCACCGTCCCCGCCTGTAAGACGTAATGGCAGTGCAATCAGATAATAGTCCCCCGGAAAAATCCCGGTCAGATCAACATTTTCCAGCAGCGGCACCCCCGCTCCAAGGAGGCTCCGGTGCACACTCCCGTCACCGGCATACGGTTCGACCGACGGGGTATCGATGCCGAAGAGGATGACCCCGGCGTCCGCAAGATACTCCGCCGCCTCCGTGGAAAGGCCCCGGAATGCCGGGTCGAACGCCGTTACGTACCGTTCGGACGTCTTCACGAGGACCCGCATGCCCGGACCGCAACCATCTGCCAGATCGGCGGCCGTGATGGCGCCTTCGCCGCCGGTCAGGTCGATGACCTTCACCGGTCCGATGAGGGTCGACAGCGGGATCTCATCCACCGTCATCCCGCCGTCGATGAGATGTGCCGGGGCATCGATATGGGTCCCGTTATGGCTTGCACAGCTCATCCGGGTTATCGTATATTCTCCCGACGCGACCTGTTCTATTGCCGGGACCGGGTCCCCCGGCCATGTCATCAGAGGTTCGGGAAAGGGCCTGGTGCAGTCGTACAGCGTCATAAAAAAAAGGGTTTGTATCAGAACCCGTCCTCGGCAGCATCGATCGCGGCATCGATCTGCTTCTGGAGGGTCTCCGGCAGTCCCTGGATTCTCACGTCCAAAAACCCGCGGATGATGGTCGCCGTCGCTTCTTCCTCATCAAGGCCCCGTGCCATCAGGTACTCGATCTCGTCCCGGGCAATCTTGCCGACCGCCGCCTCATGGGAGAGCTCGGTATTGGAGAGGCGACCTTCGATCTCCGGCACCGCATGAATGCTGCCGCCGTCAAGGATCAGTCCCTTGCACTCGATGTGGCCGCGGGTCTCCTCCTCGGCACCGATGATGTGGGAGCGGGCGATGACCTCGCCGCCACGGGTGATCACGCGGGAGATGAGCTCCGCACTGCTCCCTTTGGCCTCGAGGACTGCCCGCTGACCGAGATCAAGATGCGATCCCTCCGGGGCGAGGACCACCGAGTTGAAACGTGCGACGGAATTTTCGCCGGTGAGGCGTGCCACCGGGTACATCTGGATGTGCGATACCGGTTTCATGGAGACATAGTTGGAGAGGAACGTCCCGCCTTCCTCGACCAGGGTTGCACTGCGCGGGTAGACATCCACATGCTCGCCCCAGGTATGGATCATCGTCATCGAGATGAGAGCATCCTTTCCCACATAGAGTTCGGTGATACCGTAGTGGGCCCCTTTCCGGACGGCGTGGCTCGAGGCACAGCCGGATATCAGGTGAAGTTCGGCACCTTCCTCGGCGATCACGATGTTGTGGACGGTCTGGATCTCGTCCTTCTGCATGAAGAGGCAGGTCTCGAGCGGGAAGATGTTTTTGCTCCCCTTGCGGGCAATGATGGTGTACCCGCTGATCTTCTGGCCTGCGACATACCGGGTATATTCATCCTTGTCCTTGTCGACGAGGTTCCAGTAATAGTCGCTGAGCCACGCATATTTTTTGAGGGCAAGATCGGTCGGGAGCATCTCGATGCCCTCGTAGGTGCACTCGGACTGCACGACGTCCTGGTCTGCCTGGAAATAGCTGCCGCAGCGGTTGACCGCGGAGAGCATCATGCCGGTCTGCTCCAGCCGGACCTGGTCCTCTTCGGAGAGGTTTTTCATGGCGTCTATATCTTTGTGCATTCGATACACTCCTTATATCCGCGTTCCTGGATCACTTTGAGTATTTCCCGTGCGTTTCCCTTGCACCGGATCTCACCGTCACAGAGCATGTGCCCGGCGTCTGCCTCGAGATAGTCGAGGATATACCCGGTATGGGTAATGACCAGCCCCGATTTCTGGCGCTTGACGATATGCCGGTCCTTCTCCACCAGGCGGGCGATCGCATTGCCGATGAGCGTGATATTTTCGAGGTCCACCCCGCTCTCCGGTTCATCAAGCATCACAAAATCCGGCTGCTGCACCATCAGCTGGAGTACCTCGCTGCGCTTGATCTCCCCACCGGAAAAATTCGCATTGATGTCGCGTTC
>JBFFLM010000164.1:0-4100 GCA_041554835.1 Methanogenium sp. | reverse complement strand
GGGACCGGCCCGGCACTGCCGGAAATCCCGTGGATACAGGTAATTTCTTGTAGTAGAAAAACAACCGCAGAACGTATCAGGAGGAAATAAAAATGCCAGATTTTGGATCACCCTTCTCCGGAATGAAAGCCGACAGAAAACTGACCGATGAAGAACTCATACGTGCGATCCGCTTCATGGTCGCAGCCGAATATGAAGCAATCCAGCTGTACGTGCAGCTTGCTGAGTCCACCGACAACAAACTCGCACAGGAGGTCCTCCGCGACATCGCCGACGAGGAGAAGGTCCACGCAGGAGAGTTCCTGCGCCTGCTCCACTACCTTGCCCCCGATGAGCAGGGATTCTACGACGAAGGCTACGGCGAAGTCGAAGAAGAGATTGAAAAACAAAAATAACTATTTTTTCCCGTTCTTGAGCAGGTCATCGATTCTCCGGACGGAGAGATCAAGGTAGTCCGTATTGGTGTCGATGCCGATGTAGTCCCGCCCGAGCGCAAGCGCGGCAAGCCCCGTAGTCGAACTGCCGGCAAACGGGTCGAGCACGACATCCCCCGGATTGGTGCAGGCGGCAAGAATCCGGGTGAGAAGGGCAAGCGGCTTTTGCGTCGGGTGGGCGCCGAAGACTTTTTCCGTGCGTTTCGGGGCAGGAATTGACCAGACCGAGCGCATCTGTCGGCCTTCCCGCTTCATCGGGTCGTTCTCGTGCCACGAGCCGTGCTTCATCTCCTCGTAGTTGAAGGTGTGCCGGGCGTCCGCCGATTTGCGTGCCCAGAGAAGCGTCTCGTGGCTTGCGGTGAAGAAGCGTCGCGATAGATTGGGGGGAGCATTCGGCTTGAACCAGCAGATATCGTTGAGAAGATGAAATCCCGCCTCCTGCAGGGCAAAGCCGCAGGCATAGATGGAATGGTAGGTCCCGCTGATCCATATCGTCCCGTCGTCCTTGAGGACCCGTCTGCAGGCGGCGATCCACTCCTCATGGAAGGCAAAGTCCGTCGCGAGCCCCTGGCTCTCGTCCCATGCCCCCTTGTCCACCGGCGCCCGCCTGCCGGATTTGCAGGTGAACCCGCCGTTCGAGAGATTGTAGGGGGGGTCGGCAAAGACCATATCCACGCACCCTTCGGGCATGCTGTCCATCAGGACGACGCAGTCCGCATGGTAGAGCGTACATCCTCCGGATGAATAATAGGGCTCGAAGGGGGAGAGGGGCATTCACAGGAGTATCTCTGCCATGAGCATATAAGAGTGCGGAATACTGAACGTTGTAGTCCGCGAACTGGCGGCCGGTCGGGAGCGGCAGGCCCGGCAGGCCCCGGCAGGCCCTCTCCCCGACGGATATGCACCGGATACATACGTTCCCCACCGGAGGCGAAGGGGAGGAAGGCGCACATCCCCCTTCCCGGCATTCGTAACCCTCATGTAGTTTCTCTTAAAATAGGTAGGTGCTATGAATGATCGCAAGTCGAACAATGTGCAGGATAAGATGAAGCTGATGGCATCGACCATCACCGCCACGGCAAATGTCATCTCCGACAACGAGGTGGACGCCTTCATCAACGAACTTATCACTGCAAAGAGGACCTACGTTCTCGGTGCGGGCCGGTCGGGGCTTGTGGCCAAGGCCTTTGCGATGCGCCTGATGCACCTCGGCCTCAGGACCTACGTGGTCGGCGAGACCATCACCCCTGCCATGAAGGAGGGGGACACCATCGTCGCCTACTCGGGCTCAGGCGAGACGAAATCCATCGCAGAACTCTGCGAAACGGCAAAGACTATCGGCGGAAGAATATGCCTGATCACCTCCAACAAGGACTCGAGAATAGGGAGAATTGCCGACTCCGTCGTTGTCATCGAGAGCCACCGCGACGCAGTGAACGACGAATCGGCAGAGTATGAAGTCCGCCAGATGATGGGCGAGCACCGGTCATTTGCCCCGCTGGGAACTATCTTTGAGACGACCGCCATGGTCTTTTCGGATGCGGTGATCTCCGCCATCATGGAGATCATCCACGTCGAGGAGAAGGACCTGAAAGGTCGGCACGCAAATATCGAGTAGGAGATCCGAGCATGACACCACCATCACCCCGGATCTCCCGACGTGTACAGGAGGTCGAGATGTCGGGCATCAGGAAATTCTTCCAGCAGGCACGGCCCGACGCCATCAACCTCGGGATCGGCCAGCCCGATTTTCCCACTCCCGACCACATCAAGGACGCCGCAATCGACGCGATCAACAGCAACCTGACCGGCTATACCTTCAATACCGGCGTCCTCGAACTCCGTGAGGCAATCTGCAACAAATTTGCCACGGAAAATGCCATCAGCTACACTCCGGACCAGGTCATCGTGACCGCAGGGGCGGGAGAGGCCCTCTTCATCGCGATGACCACGCTGGTCGATGAAGGCGACCGGGTGCTCTTTGCCGACCCCGGATTCGTCAGTTACGAGGCCTGTGCCGTTCTTGCCGGGGGGCGGCCCGAGG
The DNA here is from genome assembly GCA_041554835.1 of Methanogenium sp. Classification (GTDB taxonomy): domain Archaea; phylum Halobacteriota; class Methanomicrobia; order Methanomicrobiales; family Methanomicrobiaceae; genus Methanovulcanius. Next base: position 1,622 of record JBFFLM010000164.1, on the reverse strand, counting down.
GCATCGCTTTGGACGATACCCTCCATCTCGATGTGGAGGTCTGCAAGGAGAAGATGGACGGGGCGAAGGTCTTCGTCCTCAATTCCCCCGCTAACCCGACCGGCACGGTGGAGGATGCAGAGACGATACGGGCCATCGTGGAATACGCCGCCGATGCCGGGGTGACCGTCATCTCCGATGAGGTCTACGAACACTTCATCTACGAAAAAGAGCACGCCAGCGCCGCACGGTTCGGTGAAAACGTCGTCACCGTCAACGCGACCTCCAAGACCTACTCGATGACCGGGTGGCGTCTTGGCTATATGGCTGCCCCGGAGGAATTTGCCGGGCAGGCCGTCAAGGTGCACCAGTACTGCCAGACCTGTGCGACCTCCATCTCCCAATATGCCGCCCTTGCGGCCTACACGGGAGGAAACGACTGCGTGCAGGTGATGAAGGATGAATACGCGAAACGGCGTGACCTCCTGTATGACGGCCTTACACGCCTCGGGTTCGACTTTCCGAAGCCCGAAGGCGCCTTCTACATGTTCGTTCCCATGGAACGGGCGATGTTTCGGGCCATCATCGACGCCGGCGTCGTGATCATCCCCGGCGACGCCTTCGGCGCCAATGCCGACAACTACGGCCGGTTCAGCTACGCCTCGTCCAGGGAAAATATCGCTGAAGCACTGAAGAGAATCGCAACGGTAACAGGAATGTGAGAGCATGGTACAGGAACTATTACAGAAACTATCGGACGCGCACGGGCTTTCCAGCTACGAGGGCAACATCAGGGCAATCATCAAAGAAGAACTCAAAGGGCACGTCGACGAGTTCACCGAGGACAGTATGGGCAACCTCGTCGCCATCCGGCGCGGGGGCGATTTCAAGGTGATGATCGCCGCCCACATGGACGAGATCGGCCTCATGGTCCAGTACATCGACGAGAACGGCTTTCTACGGTTCGTCCCCATCGGCGGATGGTTCCCCCCGGTTCTCTACACCCAGCGGGTCGTGCTCCACGGCAAAAAGGGCGATGTGGCCGGAGTCGTCGGTGCAAAACCCCCCCACATGATGACCGCAGAGGAGCGCAAGAAGGAGCTTAAAATCGAGGACTTCTTCATCGATGTCGGCGCCGCATCCGCAGACGAGGTGGCAGAGCTCGGCATCGAGATCGGAACGCCGGTCACCATCGACCGCGAATATACCCGGCTCGCCGGGACGAGGGTCACCGGCAAGGCCCTTGACAACCGCGTCGGCGTCGCCCTCCTGATAAAGACGTTAAAGGAAGTCAGGACCCCGCACACCATCTACGCGGTCTTCACCGTCCAGGAGGAGGTCGGCCTCAAGGGTGCGAAGGTCAGTGCATTCACCCTCGACCCCGACTGCGCCATCGCAACCGATGTCACCATCCCCGGCGACCACCCCGGCGTCACCCGAAAGGAAGCAAGCCCCGAGATGGGCAAGGGGCCGGTCCTGGTTCTGGTCAGTGCCCAGGGCAGGGGCCTCCTTGCCGACTGGCGCATGGCCGACTGGCTGCGGGACACCGGCGATCGCTGCAGGATCCCGTACCAGCTGGAGGTCGGCACCGGCGGCAACACCGATGCAACGATCATTCACCTCGTCCGGGGCGGCATCCCCAG